>JACQCN010000184.1 GCA_016201575.1 Candidatus Rokuibacteriota bacterium
CGACGCCTTCTGGTCCGTCGTCCACCCGAACGTGTTGCCGCCGAGACAGAGGGCAGCCACTCGCAGCCCGGTGCGACCCAGCTTGCGCATCAACATGGTGACTCTCCTTACGCGGAGGGACGTTCCAGAACCGCGTCCGCGGCATCTGGCCGTGACGCCGATGATAGAGACGGCCTTTCGCCTCCGCAATGGGCGGATCAAGGGCAGTTGCCACCGAGAAACCGCAGTTGACAGCGCCGGATCGGGCCTTACACTCCGTCAGAGGTGATTCGCGTGCCGAACACGGGTTTGTCCGCCACCCTCACCGAGGAGTCGAGCATGACGGTTCAGAATCCCCACGCCTTCCGGATCCGTCCCGGCATGGCGGGATGACGCCATCGGAAGCGAGGACGCCGACAACCTCATCGCCGCGGGCCTTCCTCGAGGGCCGCGCCGGGGAGCGATCCGGTCGCTGAGCGCAGGAGGGTGACACCCATGAGCGAGTGCAAGCACGGCTTGAGGCAGGGGTGCTCCTACTGTCACGCGAGCCCGACCGCACCGGCAAGACAGCCGGGGCAGAAGAGGCGGGCCAAGGTCTCGCGGCTCTCGGACAAGATGAACGACCGCATGGCGGCACTGAAGCGGCGGCTGCGAGAGCTCAGAGGGTAGCGCATGAAGATCAGTGCTGCGGTCCTCCGCCGGGCGCACGAGCCTGTGATGATCGAGCCCGTCGAGATCGACACGCCGTGGGGCCGCGAGGTCCTCGTCCGCACCGCGGCGACGGGCGTCTGCCACAGCGACCTCCACGTGGTCGAGGGCCAGTCGCGGTTCTCGCTGGACCGGCCTATCGTCCTGGGACACGAGGGCGCCGGCGTCGTCGAATCCGTGGGCGCCGACGTGACCACCGTGCGGCCCGGCGACCACGTCGTGGCCTGCCTCTCCGGATTCTGCGGGAGCTGCGCGCAGTGTCTGAGCGGCCATCCCAACCTCTGCGTCGGCGGCATCGTCGCCCGGAGCGATTCGGCCCCGCCGCGGCTCTCGCAGAACGGCCGGGCCCTGTGGCCGTTCCTCGCCATCGGCAGCTACGCCGAGCGCATGCTGCTCCACGAGAACTCCGTCGTGAAGATCGACCCCGACCTGCCCCTCGACCGGGCCGCGCTCGTGGGGTGCGGCGTCCTCACGGGAGTGGGGGCCGCGCTCCGAAGCTCGGGGCTGGAGGCCGGGCAGACGGTGGCCGTCTTCGGCTGCGGCGGGGTGGGGCTGTCAATCGTCCAGGGCGCGCGCATTGGCGGCGCCCGGCAGATCATCGCGCTCGACATCTTCGATCCCAAGCTGGAGACGGCCCGGCGCGTCGGCGCGACCCATGTCGTCAACAGCGCGAACGAGGATCCCGTCAAGGCCGTCCGCGCGCTGACCGGGGGCGCCGGCGTCGATCACGCCTTCGAGGCCGTCGGGAATACGACCCTGGTGCGCCAGGCCATCGAGAGCCTGGGGATCCCGCATGGGCGGGAACCGCTTCCGCATCGACATTCCCCGGTACCTCGAGTTCTATCGCCAGGGCCGCCTGTTGCTCGACGAGATGGTCACCCGCCGGGGGCGGCTCGACGACATCAATGACGCATTCCGGGCGATGAAGGCGGGTGAAGTCGCGCGCACGGTGCTGACCTTCGACTAGGCCGAACTCGACCGTCATCTCTAGCCCCGCGCGATGAGGCGCCTGAACACCGCGCCGTACTCGAAGCCGTGGCCCGTCGCCAGCTGGGCGGCGTGCCGCTTCACGCGCTCGCCGATCGTCTCGCCCGGCGGCACGTTGAACCCGGGCATCTGGCTCTGGTGACGGACGAGGGCGGCGATCTGCCGGTCGATCGAGCCCGTGACGTCGACGATGACGTTGGGCTCGTCCATGCCCCAGTACCAGAGCTCCCGGACCTTGTGCGGCTCGAGGCTGTCCCGCCTGATCTGCTCGGGGAAGTGCAGGTGGTCGCGGGCGAACGGATAGACGGCGTCCGTCGTCACGAGCCCCGCCTTGCGGTGGTCGCGATGCTGGAATCCCTTGATCCGGTACGGGTCGTGGACGAAGACCGTGTGCGGCCGGTACTGACGGATGGCGCGCACGACGTCGCCGAGGAACTCACGGGTGTCTTCGAGCTCGCCGTCGGGATAGCCGAGCATGACGACGTGCTTGACGCCCATGAAGTCGGCGGCGGCGCGTTGCTCGTCCGCCCGCCTCTTCGCGAGCTCGGCCGGCGTCAGCGACCGGTCGCCGGTGCCGGCGTCGCCGTTCGTGCACAGCACGTACGTGACCTCGCAGCCCGCGGCCACCCACCTGGCCACGACGCCTCCGGATCCGATCTCCGCGTCGTCGGGGTGGGCGAAGATCACCATGGCTCTGTCCGGGACGTCGGTCACGATCTCGTGGGTCCGGCCGGTGGCGTCTGATGGCATGACGGGCTGGATTATAATCGCTCGGTGAAGATCACGAGCGTCCACGCCACCTGGGTCCACGTGCCGATCCCGTACGAGCGGCAGCACACGAGCGACTTCGGGCGCATCGCGTCGTCCGACTCCGTCGTCGTGAAGGTCGAGACGGACGGCGGGCTCGTGGGCTGGGGCGAGGCGAAGGCCGGCGTCGGCAGCGCCGCGTCGGCGTACGGTCTCGCCGCCATCATCAACCGCGATTACGCGCCGCTCCTCGTCGGGCAGGACCCGCGCGACGTGAGCCGGCTGTGGGACGTGATGTACAACACGCCGCGCGAGGGCTACGCGGTCGAGCGCGGCCACGTGCTGCCCCAGCTCGGGC
>JACQCN010000155.1 GCA_016201575.1 Candidatus Rokuibacteriota bacterium
CCCACCCAGAGTGGGCCACTGTCCCGAGAGCTTCGGCAAATCGGTTGCCCTCCTTGCCTCCTCGGTAGCTACTGGGGCGCACCGACAATTCCCCAGGCCGGACTTGCACCGGCAAGAACACAGCACCTTTCCACGGCGCGGATGAATAATGCGGGCTAGCGCGCCTGGATGTACTCGCGGAGGTAGTGGTTCTCGTACTCCGTCTCGTCGAGCGTGGCCTTGACCACGTCGCCGATGGAGATCATGCCCGCCACGTGGCCGCCGTCCATGACCGGGAGGTGCCGGATCCGGTTCTGGGTCATGATGCCCATCGTGTAGCGGATCTCGTCGTCGGGCAGGCCGATGATCAGGTCCTTCGCCATGGCCTCTCGCACCCGGATGTTCGGGAGCTCGGCGCTGCGGTCCAGGCACTCGCGCAGGACGTCCCGTTCGCTGATGATGCCGATCGGCTTGCCCTGGGCATCCTGCACCAGCAGCGCGCCCACCCGGTACTGCATCAGGACCATCACCGCGTCCTGGACGCTGTGGTCGGGGCCGATGGTGTACACGTGGCTGCCCTTGACCTTGAGGATGTCGCGGAGCGTCATCGTCGCACCTCCCACGAGGCAGTCGGGCTCGGTCGGGTCGGGCGAAAAGAACGCGTCGGTTGCGGGATAGTAGTCCCGCGA
Source organism: Candidatus Rokuibacteriota bacterium (assembly GCA_016201575.1). GTDB lineage: Bacteria > Methylomirabilota > Methylomirabilia > Rokubacteriales > CSP1-6 > AR9. Next base: position 669 of record JACQCN010000155.1, read on the forward strand.
ACACTCGAAGGTCAAGCGAACGCGCCGCCGTTCACCTGCCGGAGCGGTGGAATCAGACCTCCGGCCGGCGCTTCGACCACTCCGTGGCCTGCTCGTAGGCATGGCCGACCCGGAGCACGGTGGCCTCGTCGAACGGGCGGCCCGCGACCTGGAGCGCGACCGGCGGGCCGGCGGCCGAGAATCCGCAGGGCAGCGAGAGGGCCGGGAGCCCGAGGCCGTTCCACGGCCGCGTGAGCCGCGAGAAGCGGCCCATCCGCCGCACCACCTCGTCCACCGGCCCCGCGGTCACGTCCGCCAGCGCGGGCGCGGGCTCGGGAATCGTCGGGGTGACGAGCACGTCGACCTGGGCGAAGACCTCGCGCAGGAACTCGCGCGTGAGCCGCGCCCGCATCCGCGAGGCCTGCAGGTAGTCGAAGGCGGAGACGTGGAAGCCGAACTCGAGCCGCGTCCGGGCGACGCGGCCGAGCTCGTGCGGGCGCTCACGGGCGACGCGCGCGTGGAGCGCGCTGCTCTCGCACCAGGTCATCGTGCTCGCCACGTCGATCATCGGCTGCGGATCGGGCACGCACAGCTCGAGCACCGTCGCCCCCAGCCGGCGCAGCACGTCCGCCGCCTCCCGGACGCCCCGGCCCGTCTCGGCGGTGACGCCGTCGAAATAGTGGTTCTCGGGCACGCCCACCCGGAGCCCCGCGATCCCCCGGCCGAGCGCGGCCGCGTAGTCCGGCACCGGGCGCCGGCTCGACGTCGCGTCCGTTGCGTCCTGGCCCGCCATCGCGCCGAGCATGAGCGCCGTGTCGGCCACCGTGCGCGTCATGGGACCGAGGTGATCCAGCGACCAGGACAGCGGCATCGTGCCCGCGCGGCTCACGCGCCCGTACGTCGGCTTGAGGCCGACGATACCGCAGCAGGCGGCGGGCAGACGGATGGAGCCGCCGGTGTCGGAGCCGACGGCGCCGAGGACAAGCCCCGCCGCCACCGCCACCCCGGCGCCGCTCGAAGAGCCGCCCGCCACGTGGCCCGCCTTCCACGGGTTCTGCGCGTCGCCGTGGTGCGGGTTGTCGCCGAACGGGCCGAGGGCCAGCTCGGTCATGTTGAGCTTGCCGAGCCCGACGGCGCCCGCGCGCCGGAGCCGGCGCACCGCCTCGCACTCGCGCTCGTCGACGAAGTACTCCGGCGTCCGCGTCCCGCACGACGTCGGCAGGCCCGGCACGTAGCAGAGATCCTTCCAGGCCATCGGCACGCCGTGGAGCGGGCCGCGGAGCCGGCCCGCCATCGCCTCCTCCTCGAGCGACTTCGCCTCGCGGAGGGCGCCGTCGGCGTCGAGGGTGATGAACCCGCGCAACGTCGGGTCCAGGCGCCCGATGCGCGCGAGGCACTCTTGCGTCACCTCGACCGGTGAGACGCGGCGGGCGGCCACGGCGGCGGCGAGCGCGCCGATCGTCCAGTCAGTCACGGGCGGCCTCGCTCTCGAGCTGGGCGACGAAGCCCGCCGGCTCCTCGGCCAGCGCCAGGTCGGCCGCGACGCGCTCGATCACGGCCGCGATGTCGGCGACCGCGGCGCGCACCGCGCGCGCGTCCGGGGGCGGAGCGGCCGCACTCACTGCATCGGCGAGAAGGCGGTGGGCCGCCAGATCTTGTTGACGACTCGCTCGACGAGCGGACCGTTGGCCTCGCTCGCCTTGCGGGCGGCCAGCCAGTCGGGATCGGTCATGAACTTCGACCAGACCCGGTCCCGCTCGGCGAAGTCCTGCCACGAGAGGATGTACACCATCTCGTTCGACTCGCCGATCACCGTCTCCCAGAAGCCGACCACCCGGATCCCGTGCTTCTGAAAGAGCTTCATCGTCACGTCGGAGAAGCGGCGCTGGATGTCGGGCATGCGGCCGGGCATCACGTAGTAGGCGCGGTACTCGTAGATCATGGGGGTCTCCTCAGCGGGTTAGCCCGCATTATTCACGAACGGTCGTCGCGTGTGGCGGCGGGTCCTGGCGCAGGGCGCCGCCCCCGCGGGGCCGGCTCCGTCACCCACTCGCCCGAACGCCGCGCGGCGCGCGGCGGACGGGACGAGGGGGGCCCACTGCGCGCGGCCCCGC
>JACQCN010000156.1 GCA_016201575.1 Candidatus Rokuibacteriota bacterium
GTTAGTCATTCCCCGCACCGTGGAAATCGAGGCTAGCCGAAGAGCGACTGAGGATCTGCGGCCCGAGTACAAGCGCTCCGATTTTGGGACGCTGGTTCGCGGGAAGTACGCACGGCGGGTCATTGAAGCCACGAATGTAGTCGTCCTCGATCCGAAGGTCGCCAAGGCGTTCCCAAATGATCGTGCCGTCAACAAGGCGCTGCGCGGGCTGCTTCGCGATCGCAAGTCCTCCGCTCGCCCAACTACCCGTTCAACACGGACGCGCCGCGAGCGGCGCGCCGGTTAACGGTGCGTTGGGCGTCGTCCCCTCTGCGGTAGACCTGCCGACCGAGGTTCAAACTGAGACACCACCGGCCGGGTCGGCGAGTTGACATTGCGCGCGGCCACAGCTAGAATCGGGGACCGATATCGATATTCGATATTGTCAGGATCTTTTCGAGCGGCCGTGTACGATCGACGGGAGATACGGCCGAGAACAGGGGAAACGGGTCATGAACCACGCCACCGCCGCAGAGCGTCGGAGTTTTCTGGGTGCCCTCCTGAGCATCGGCGCGCTCCTTTGGCCGCCCGCAGACTCGGCGCTCGCCGCCGAGCACGACGGCGAGGGTCAGAGCCTGGAAGTGCCGCCCACCGAGGACCTGATGCGCGAGCATGGAGTGCTCGACCGCGTGCTCCTCATCTACGACGAGATCCTGTGGCGGCGTCTGCTGCAGGGGCAGGAGTTCCCGCCGGAGGTACTGGCCAAGGCTGCCGGCATCGTGCGCCGCTTCATCGAGGATTACCACGAGAAGCTGGAGGAGAAGCACCTCTTCCCCCGCTTCGAGCGAGCCGGGAAACTCGTCGGCCTGGTCGACGTGCTGCGGACGCAGCATGCCGCGGGACGGCGCCTGACGGACGACATCACACAGCGGGCCACCGCGGCGGCCATCAAGGACCCCACGGAGCGAGTGCGTCTGCGGGAAGCCCTGCGGCTGTTCGTGCGCATGTACCGTCCGCACGCGGCGCGCGAGGACACCGTGCTCTTCCCCGCCTTCCGGTCGCTGGTCTCGCCGCACGAGTTCGCCGCCCTCGGCGAGGAGTTCGAGGACCGCGAGCAGAAGCTGTTCGGAGAGAACGGCTTCGAGAAGATCGCGTCCCAGGTCGCGGAGCTCGAAAAGGAGCTGGGCATCCACGATCTCGCGACATTCACGCCGACCGTGTCATGACGGGGTGTGTCCGAGAACCCGTCCTGCCCGCGTGGGGCTTCACGCAAGCGGGGCGCTGACGCGCCGGGCCGGCTCACGCCGCTCGTCCATTCGACATGATTCGCGACTTCCTCCTCGGCTTCGTCAGGGTCCACATCCTCCACCATGCGGCGCAAGAGCCCCTGTACGGACTCGCGATCATCCAGGAGCTGCGCCGCCACGGGTACGACCTCGGGGCCGGCACCCTCTACCCGGTTCTCCATGGCCTCGAGGAGGCCGGGTACCTGATCCACCAGCAGAGGACGGGGCCCTCCGCGACGCGCGCGGCCGGCGGGCGATGCCAGGCGCCCGCGGCGACGTCCCGCTGGATCCCGCTCGACGGCGGGCCCGCGGCGATGACCGGGCCGGGCGGCGAACAGCGAGGGTCTCTGCGCGAGGTGGCCACGGTCTTCCTGAAGCTCGGCTTCATCGCCTTCGGCGGCCCTGCCGCGCACATCGCGATGATGCGCGACGAAGTGGTCCGACGCCGACGATGGGTCAGCGACCAGCGCTTTCTCGACCTTCTGGGCATGACCAACCTGATCCCGGGCCCGAACTCGACCGAGATGACCATACACCTGGGCTATCTTCGCGCCGGCTGGCCTGGCCTGATCGCCGGCGGGGCGTGCTTCATCCTGCCGGCCATGCTGATCGTCCTCGCCCTCGCGTGGGCCTACGTGCGGTACGGCTCCCTGCCCGAAGCGACGTGGCTGCTCTATGGCATCAAGCCCGTGATCATCGGGGTCGTCGTGCACGCGATGTGGGGGCTCCTGCGGGCCGGGGCAAGAGGCCCCCTCCTCGCGGCCGTCGGCGTCGCCGTCCTGGCGCTCTACCTGGTCGGGCTGAACGAGATCGCTCTGCTGTTCGGCGGCGCGCTCGCCGTGGCAGTCGTCGAGACGCTCCGTCGAGGCGGGCTCTCGGGGCTCAGGGGCGTGAGCCTGGTTCCCCTCGCCGGCCTCTCGCAGACGGCGATGGCGGGCGCCGCCACGCCGACCGCCTCGTTCGGCCTGAGCACCTTGTTCCTCACGTTTCTCAAGATCGGGTCGGTCCTCTACGGCAGCGGGTACGTTCTCCTCGCGTTCCTGCGGAACGACTTCGTGAATCGGCTGGGTTGGCTCACCGACCGGCAGTTGCTCGACAGCGTTGCGATAGGGCAGTTCACGCCGGGCCCCGTGTTTACCACCGCCACCTTCATCGGTTACCTCGTCGGAGGCTGGTCAGGCGCTGTCCTCGCCACCCTCGGCATCTTCCTCCCGTCGTTCGTCTTCGTGGCGTTGAGCCATCCGCTGGTGCCACTGGTGCGCAACCGACCCTGGGCGGCCGCGCTCCTCGACGGAGTCAACGTGTCCGCCCTCGCCTTGATGGCGGCCGTCACGTTGCAGCTCGCGCGAGCGGCCATCGTCGACTGGCTGACCGGAGCGCTTGCGCTCGTCGCGACCGTCGCGCTGATCCGGTTCAGGGTGAATTCCGCCTGGCTCGTCCTGGGGGGCGCCGCCGTCGGCTTCGCGTCCCGCCTCCTGGGCGGCTGAGCTCAGATGAGCCGGCCCGCGGCCAGTATGGCGCGCGTGGCACTTGCGTACCATCGATGTCCGACTACCGACGATCGGTCGCGGCCGATACCTGTCACTCGTCGTCGCATTCTCGGTTCTGTGTTCCGTCACCACGGTCTTCGCCGGTCCCCCGTACGTCACGGATGATCCGGAACCTGTTGAGTATCAGGTGCAGAGTTCTTCCATACGACGCCCAAGGAGACCGGGGGACGCTCAATACGACGCCCAAGGAGACCGGGGGACGCTCAGAGATTGCGCTCACTTTCGGGCTCGTCATCGACCTGAGCTGCAGTCATCATGTCCTGGTTTCGGGCGGGCCTGTCATCCAGAGGTCCGGCGGGTCCCCAATCTACATCGGATATCTACTGACATTCGGGAAGTAGCCCGTGCGATTCGGTCATTCGAGGGGTTCCGACGCGAGCGCCTGGTCGACCTTCGCAACCAGTACGCAGACACTAGTTCATTGATCGCCGTGTCCGATCGGCGCCATCAGATCTTCTGATTCGACCCTCGCCCGAGTTCAGCGTACGCTCGATTCCACAGACTGAGAAGGGAGGATAGCTTGTGAAGACACTGATCGTCCTCAACGATGCTGCCTATGGAAGCGAGCGCGCGTACAACGGCCTCCGCCTCGCGAACTCGCTGGCCCGGCACGAGGGCGTCGACCTGAAGCTGTTCTTGATCGGCGATGCCGTGAGCTGCGCCCGCAGCGGGCAGAAGGTCCCCCCCGGGTACTACAACATGGAAACGATGCTGCGGGCCCTGGCCAAGCGCGGGGCGAGCATCGGCGTCTGCGGGAGCTGCATCGACGCCCGGGGAATTAATGAGGTTGACCTGGTCGAGGGGGCACACCGCGGTTCGATGGAGGAGCTGACGGCGTGGACGCTCGATGCCGACAAGGTGATCCCCTTCTGAGGAGCCAGTCATGAGGGCAAGCGTGTTGATTCTCGGCGGCGGTGTCGGGGGACTCGTGGCCGCGAACGATCTGCGGAAGGCGCTCCCCGAGACCCATCGGGTGACGCTCGTGGATCGGCGGCCCGACTTCGTCTTCGCGCCCTCGCTCCTGTGGCTGATGACGGGCGGCCGTACCCTGGAGAACATTTCGCGCCCGCTGGCCAGGCTCGAGCGGAAGGGCATCGAGGTCATCGCCGGCGAGATCGAGCGGATCGATCCCGAGCGTCGGGAGGCCGTGGTCGCGGGTCGGCCTCTTGCCGCCGATCACCTGGTGATCGCCCTCGGAGCCGATCTCGATCCCGGCGCGGTGCCGAGCCTGGCCGGCGCCGGGCACAGCTTCTATGACGTCACCGGCGCCGAACGGCTGCGAGACGCGCTGGCCGCGTTCACCGGCGGACGGCTGGTCGTGCTCACCGCAACACCGGCTTACAAGTGCCCCGCCGCGCCCTACGAGGCGGCGATGCTCCTCGAGCACTACTGCCGCAAGCGGAAGATCCGCGAGCGGACGCAGATCGACCTGTATGCGGCGGAGGCGGGGCCGATGGGCGTGGCCGGGCCCGAAGTGTCGGCCGCGGTGCGGCAGATGGTCGAGGCGAAGCGAATCGGCTATCACCCCGAGCACCAGGTCGTCGAGGTCGACGCCGGGCAGCGTCGCCTCCGCTTCGCCAACGGGGTCCTGGCGGAGTACGACCTCCTCGCGTACGTGCCGCCCCACCGCGCTCCCGCCGTGCTGCGGGAGGCCGGGCTGCTGGGCAGCAGCGGCTGGATGACGGTTGACCGCCACACGCTCGAGACGAAGGCCGAACGGGTCTACGCGCTCGGGGACAGCGTGGGCATCCCGCTGGCCATGGGCAAGCCGTTGCCGAAGGCGGGCGTCTTCGCTCATCGGGAGGCCGAGGTGGTGGCCGCGAACATCGCCCGTGCCATCACCGGGAAGGGAAAGCCGAGCACGTTCGACGGCGAGGGCGAGTGCTTCATCGAGACGGGCGACGGCAAGGCGGGCTTCGGCAAGGGCAACTTCTACGCGGAGCCGGTGCCGAAGGTCACGATCCACAAACCCGGGCGCCACTGGCACGCGGCAAAGGTCCTGTTCGAAAAGGACTGGCTGCGCCGCTGGTTCTGACCGCACGAGCCGGCGGCTCGCCCCGTGGGCGGGCGCCTTTCTGGTCGCCCGGGGAAGCCGCTCCTGACCGGGAGCCGGGCTCACCCCGCCTCTCGACCTCCTCCAGTCGCCAGATCGGAACCGATCGATCGAGCGTACTCAGCGACGCGGCCGGCGACTCTGGGTCTCCGCGCCGAAGAAGTCGAGGAATGCGCGCTCCAGCGGGGACAACACCCGGCCTTCGTAGCGGATGACGTGGAAGTGACGCTGGATGGCGATACCCTGGACGCGAACGGTTCTCAGCCGTCGGGCCGCCAGCTCGCTGCGGATCGCGTACTCGGAAACGAAGGCCACGCCCAGCCCGGCCAGCACCCCCTGCTTGATCGCCTCCGTGTGCCCGAGCTCGAGGCGCGACCCCGGGCTGATCCCCGCGCGGTCGAGCGCCGTGTCGATCACTCGCCGCGTCGCGGACCCTTCTTCCCGGACCAACAGGCATTCCTCGCGGAGGCGCTCGCCCGACACCGCGCGCCGGGCCGCCCACGGATGCTGTCGGGGAATGATGAGCACGATCCGGTCGAGGAGCCTCGCCTCCACGCAGGTCTCCTTGGCGTCGGACACGTGCCCGCCCACGATGCCCAGGTCCACCTCGGCCGCCCGGACCCGCTCCTCGATCTCCCGGGTGTTGCCGATGTGGAGGGAGACCTCGGTCTTCGGATGCCGGGTCTTGAACCGGGCGAGCAGCCCGGGAAGCAGATAGATACCCGGCGTCGTGCTGGCGCCCAGCCGAAGGACGCCCCGTTCCAGCCCCCGCAGCTGTCCCATGGCCTCGCGCAGGCCCTGCACCATGGAGACGATGCGCTGGGCATACTCCTCGAGCAGCCGGCCCGCCTGCGTCAGCGCGATGGCCCGGCCGAGACGATCGAACACCCGGGCATCCAGCTCGCGCTCGAGCTCCTTGATCTGCTGCGAGAGCGCCGGCTGGCTGAGGGCGAGCTTCTCCGCGGCCCGGCGGAAGCTCTTCGCGCGGACGACGGCGAGGAAGCTCTGGAGCTGCCGGAAGGTCATCCCGGTCCCCTGCGATAAGCATGCGCGATCAATCCGTTCATTTCATTCGATTGGACGCATATCACGCCGGTCGGTAGCGTTGCAACAGGAGGTGAACCCGGATGATCTTCCGTCAATTCCTGCGACCGGAGACCGGCTGCGCGTCGTACCTGTTCGGGTGAGGGGGCGAGGGGTGTTGCGCTGTGGTGGATCCACAGCTCGAGATCGCGCCCTACCTCGAAGCCGCGGCCCAGAAGAAGCTCTGGGTGACCGACGTCATCGAGACCCACGTGCAGGCCGACCACGTGTCGGGCGCCCGCCGGCTCGCCGAGGCGACCGGCGCCCGGCTCTGCCTGCACGAGTCCGCCAAGGTCGAGTTCCCCTTCCGCCCGCTCCGTGACGGAGAGGAGCTGACGCTCGGCAACGTCGTCGCCACCGTGTGGCACACGCCCGGCCACACGCCCGAGGGCATTTCGCTCGTGGTGACCGACCGGACCCGTGGCGATGCGCCGTGGTTCGTCCTCACCGGCGACACGCTCTTCTCCGGTAGCATCGGCCGCCCGGATCTCCTCGGCGAGGGCCTGGAGGGGGCGCTCGCCGAGCAGCTCTACGAGAGCGTCCGCCGCCTCGCCACGCTCGCGGATCACGTGGAGGTCTACCCGGCGCACTTCAGCGGCGCCGCCTGCGGCAAGGGGCTCTCCGGCAAGCCGATGTCGACCATCGGCTTCGAGCGGCTCTTCAACCCCGCGCTCCGGCTCGCCTCGAAGGAGGAATTCGTCCGCTTCGCCCTCGAGGGCCTGCCGCCCCAGCCGGAGGTCTTCGCCAGGAACCGTCTCAAGAACCTCGGCCGCGAGTGATGACGATCGCGGGGCCGCGGCGGGGCGCGCCCTCGCGGCCCCGGGTCCCGGTTCTCGGGATCCGCGCCAACCTCGGCCAGTTCTGGCTGCTCGTCCTCATCAACGCCTTCGTGGGCTCGATGGTCGGGCTCGAGCGGACCGTGGTGCCGCTCATCGGCGAGCGCGAGTTCGGTCTCACCTCGACCACGCTCATCACGTCGTTCATCGTGAGTTTCGGCGTCACCAAGGCGCTCATGAACCTCGCCGCCGCCCGCCTGGCCGAGCGCTTCGGCCGGAAGCCCATCCTGGTCACCGGGTGGCTCCTGGGCCTGCCCGTGCCGTTCATGATCATGTGGGCGCCGACCTGGGCCTGGATCGAGGCGGCCAACGTCCTGCTCGGCGCCAACCAGGCGTTCGCCTGGTCGATGACGGTCATCATGAAGGTCGACCTCGCCGGCCCGAAGCGGCGCGGCCTCGCCCTCGGCCTCAACGAGTTCGCCGGCTACCTCTCCGTGGCGCTCTCGGCCTGGGCCACCGGCTACATCGCCAGCGTCTACGCGCTGCGTCCTCAGCCCTTCTACTACGGTGGCGTCGTCGCCGTCCTGGGACTCGGTCTCTCGGCGCTCTTCGTGCAGGAGACCCGCGGCCACGTCGGGGTCGAGATCGAGCAAACAAAGGGGGCCGCGGGATCCACGCCGCGGGCACGGCCATTCCGCGAGGTCTTCGGCCTGACCACCTGGAAGGACCGGAGCCTCTCGGCGACCTGCCAGGCCGGCCTCGTCAACAACCTCAACGACGGGATGTCCTGGGGGATCTACCCGCTCTTCTTCTCGAGTTACGGGCTGGGGGTGGCGGCCATCGGCGTGGTCAAGGCCGTCTACCCCGGGGTCTGGGGCGCCCTCCAGATCGTGACGGGGCCGCTGAGCGACCGTATCGGCCGGAAGTGGCTCATCGCCGCCGGCATGGCGGTCCAGGCCGGAGGTATCTGGCTCACGGTGCTGCTGCCGGCGTACCCGGCCTGGCTCGCCGCCGCCGTACTCCAGGGGCTGGGGACCGCGATGGTCTACCCGACGCTTCTCGCCGTCATCGGCGACGTGGCCCATCCGACGTGGCGGGCCACGAGCTTCGGCGTGTACCGGCTGTGGCGTGACCTCGGGTACGCGGTCGGCGCGCTCCTGTCGGGCGTGCTCGCCGACTGGCTCGGCATGGCGACCGCCATCCACACGGTGGCGGCGCTCACGTTGCTCTCCGGGGCCGTCGTGGCCGTCCGGATGCGAGAAACACTTCGGTAGAAACTCGGCGGGGGGCTTCGCTCCCCTTTCCGAACCTCCCCCCAAGAACCGGGTTGCGCCGGCTCCGCCGGCGCTCGAACAGGCTATTCCGATACGCTCCTAGCGCGGATCATTCACGAACGTCGACGCCGAGCGGCGGGCGGGTGGCGCGGCAGGCAGGCCCGTCCGTGCTCGCTCGATACCCCACTCGCTGCGGGCGGGCGGGCCTGCCTGCC
>JACQCN010000161.1 GCA_016201575.1 Candidatus Rokuibacteriota bacterium
GTCGATGTACTCGACATCGCGTTCGACGAAGAGGATTTTCATCAGAACGGCCCCTTGAATTGACTGTCCTCTCGGTGCGGCACGGCCTCGCCCGTCACGCCGACCACCCGACCGACGGCGGCGACGATCTCGGGCGCGCCCGGGTAGTAGAGCGTCTCGCGCTTCGAGCTGCACGGCGTCGGCACGTCGGGCAGCGAGACCCGCACCACCGGCGCCTTCAGGCGCCCCCACAGCCGCTCGGCCGCCCGCGCCGCGATCTCGGCGGAGACGCCGTAGGAGGTCCAGCTCGTGTCGGCGATGACGAGCCGGCCCGTGCGCGCCACCGAGGAGAAGATCAGCTCGTCGTCGAGCGGCGCCAGTCCAGCGCTAGCGGGGATCGATCACCTCCACGCCGATCCCCTGCGCGGCGAGCGTGTGCCCCGCCTTCCGGGCCTCGCCGACCATCTGGGAGACCGCGACGACGGTGACGTCGCTCCCGGCCCGCGCCACCGTCTCTCGCCCCACCGGCGCCTCGTAGGGCTCGACCGGGACGGGCGCCGCCTTTTCGAAGATCGCGCGGTGCTCGAGGATGATCGTGGGGGAATCGTCGGCGATCGCGGACAGCAGAGGCCCTTGGCGTCGAAGGCGTTGCTCGGCATCGCCACGCGGAGCCCGGGGACGTGGGCGAAGAGGGCCTGCAGGCTCTGGGAGTGCTGGGCGGCCTGCCCCCAGCCGCGGCCGATGATGGCCCGGATCGTGAGCGGCACCCGCAGGCCGCCGCCCGACATGTAGCGCCACTTCGCCGCGTGGTTGACGAGCTGGTCCATGCTGAGGAGGAGGAAGTCGTTCCGCGCGTGCACCATCACCGGGCGCATCCCGGAGATCGCAGCGCCGATCGCGATGCCGCTGACCGCGTTCTCGGCAAGCGGCGTATCGAAGACGCGCGCCGAGCCGAACTTCCGGAACGCGGAGAGCGTGGGTGCCGAAGATCCCCTTGGGGTCGCCGACGCCGAGGCAGAAGACGCTCTCGTCGCGCTCCATCGCCTGCACGAGCGCTTCGTCCAGGGCTTCCCTGTACTTGAGGGTCCGTGCGATGGAATCGCTCATCCTCGACCTGTTCGGTCGAGTCTTCGCGCGCGCCGATATCTTCGTGAGCGTGAGCCCGGGCATGACAGCGAAGTTCCGCGCGTCGGGAATCCCGCCCGAACGGGTCCGGGAGATCCCGAATGGCGTCGATCTGCGGCGCTTCCGGCCGGCCTCCTCGCCCGACGAGGTGCGCGCTCTCCGGGCCAAGCTGGGGCTGCCCACCCGTGGGCCGATCATCGTCTTCGTCGGGTTCTTCTCCCGCGACAAGGCGCCCCACGTCCTGTTCCAGGCCTGGCGACGTCTGCCCCCCGGGCCGGAACGCCCGTTTCTGCTCCTCATCGGCTCGACGGACCCCCGCCACGTCGAGGTCGACGCCGGGATCGTCACCGAAATCCGGAGCGCCATCGACCGAGGGAACCTGCACGACCGCGTCGGTTTCGTCGAGGCCACCAACGCCGTCGAGGAGTACCTCCGGGCCGCGAACATCTATGTCGCGCCGTCGCGCCGCGAAGGGCTGTCCAACGCGCTTCTCGAGGCGCTCGCGTGCGGCCTCGCCGTGGTCGCAGCACGGATCGAAGGCGTGACGACCGGCGTGATCGCCGACGGCCGCTCGGGGATGCTCGTTGCGCCCGACGATCCGGTCGCGCTCGCCGAGCGACTCCAGGCCCTCCTCGACGACGAGTCGCTGCGCCGAACGCTCGGCCGCGAAGCTCGCCGGCTCGCCGAGTCTCGGTACGGCATCGAGGCTGTCGCCGGGAAATATCTCGAGCTCTACAGGGAGTTGCTCGCGAAAGGCGGATCCGGCCGGACCCGCACCCGGGTCACCGCCTGACGCCGTGCCCGCGCCAGCCGTACAGCCCGGTGGCGGTCACCTTGACGTCGGAGATCCCGACGTCTTGCCGGGACCGCTCCTACCCCAGTTGGGGCAACACCCGTCAAGGCTATTTTGCGCCATGCGCGCGTGCCTTTCCCGCGACGGGGGTCAGCGCTCTCGCGTTCCGGCGACGACCCGAGCGGCCGTCGACAACGCGTGCGCCGAATAGGGCACGCACATCAAATACATGGCCCAGAGCGAACAACCGCGGCGCCTTCACCGCGTACTCCACGACCCTGGCCACCAGAGGATCAAGGCCGAGCCGCCGGTAGATCGCGCGGGTGTCCGCGTCCCTCACATCGACGCCGGGAGGCGGCTCGTTTCCGACGTAGAGATTGATCGGGCCGGCGCTCGACACGATCACCCACTGCCTGGATGCGACGACATTTCGCAGAGTCGCCAGTCCGACCGTCGCCGCCAGCGAGGCCAGCAGGATCCCGACCGAGATCAGGGCGGCTCGGCGCCAACGGGCCCACCACGCCATCGCGACGAGCGCGGTCACGAGGGGGACGGTGACCAGCAGCGTGCTCCGGGTCAGGATGGCAAGCCCGCCCAGCACTCCCGCTCCGGCGGCGCTCAAACCCGGACTCTTGGAAGCCGCGCGGCACCGGGCCAGCGCCAGCCCCCAGAACGCGAGGAGGGGGAGGAACAGGGCCTCGCCGAGGAGCATGCCCCCGATGTCCGGAGGCGGCTGGCTGAGACTGATGGTGTCGGCGAAGAGGACGCCGATCCCGGCTGCCGACCAGGCCTCGGGACCGCCGAACAGCTCGCCCGCGAGCCCAGCCGTCGCCACGATCGTGCCCACGAGCAGCAGTTCCTGCGCCACGTAGATCCCCCAGAAGTCCTCGCCGATCAGGAGATGCACGAGCGCCATGAAGTACGGATACAGGGGCTGAGTCGAGAAGGGAGCCGCCTGCCCCACGGGCATCCCGCGCGTCATCAGCGGTCCATTCAAAGCGATGTCGCGCGCCAGCGTCTCGTGGGTCAGCCAGTCATCGCCGCCGGTGAGAAAGACCGGAAACCCGCCGAGAGGCATCGCGCGCAGAACCACCACGATGATCGCCGCGAGCCACGCCACCGCGAGCAATTCGCGGGGCGGGAACGGTCCCAACCGGCCCCTGCGGACCCACCGCCACGCCGACCCCACGCAGCCCGTGATTCTGGCCGAGATGCAACCGAGCAGCAGCGCGACGATGATGCCGTCGAGCGTCCAGGAGACCGTCCGCAGCACGCGATCCGCGGTCACTCGGCCCGCGACGGTCGGTCTCGCGTACACGGTGTCCGCCCCCAGGGGCTCATCGCGCCCTTCCCGCCTGAGGCCGGCGGAGAGGTTGGGAGTGGCACCGTAGGGATTGGCGTACCTCACTTCGATCGCATGCCATCCGCGGCCGAGGGCGGTGAGGCTTTCGGCCCGCCGCGACTTGGGCCCAACCGTCAGGATCCCTTGTCCATCGATCGCAAGGCTGGCCTCGCTACGTGCGCGGGTCCCGCCCGGCGCCGTGGCAAGATAGAATCGCCGCTCCCCGTCGTGGGCCGTCCTGATCCACCCGCGCCAGATCACGGAAAACGCCAGACGCCGCCGATCTGGCTGACCGGAGCCGTAGTAGTTGAAGCGTGAGCTGTCGTTGAAGAAGAACACCGGGAAGGGGCGAAGGGTTTCGTCGAAATCGAGCCGCGCGTCGACCCGGGTGGCTGGGAGCGCGAGGAAGTCGAGACTGCGCTCGTGGGGCGGACCGTGTCCTTCCGGTGAGCGTGCGTGAATTGACCTGACCGCGCTGCTACCGTCCGTCCATCCAAGATTCGCAAGAGCAGGAGGAGGGACGGATGGCAGGGACGAGTAACGCGACCCCGAT
>JACQCN010000162.1 GCA_016201575.1 Candidatus Rokuibacteriota bacterium
ATGACGGTGGCGATACAGGTGCTCCATCACGACGTTCCGCCGGTAGACGCCGAAGCCGAGGCTGATACGCCCGCCGCCCAGGGGTGAGAAACGCGGCTCGAACGAGAAGACGCCGCGTCGGCGGGCCAGCGCGAATGCCACAAAGCTCGAGATGAGGTCCATGGCCTCGAAGAACACCACGTCGGGTCGGACTCGATCGAAGATCCGTACGAGCTGATGGTAGGCGCCCGCATAGGTGGCGACGATCTCGCTGTCGGTCGTGAGGTAGTTCCACCGCCCGCCAGCCTCCCGGATGATGCGACCGAACAACAGGTAGTTGCCGGCGGCCCGATAGACCGGGAGTCCGAGCTCGCGCTCGATGGCGGCGACCTCGCCGGGCTCGGGATCGGGAAGCCGGGGTGGCCGCACCCCGTGCTCGGACAGCAAGTCGAGCGTCTCGTAGCCGTGGACCTCCACGCCGAGGATACCGGCGAAGGCGCCGAGCTCGGGGGGCGTGGCCAGCACCGTGACGCGGTGATCGCGAGCCAGTTCTGTCGCCATCTCGACGAAGAACCGGTGCACCCGGGGGCCCCGCGTCATCAGGAGGATCGAGGTCGGAGCGGCCGTCATCGGAGGGACCACCGCACGACCGCGGCCTGGAGCTTGCGCGCCATGAACACCTCGGTCCGTTCCATCGATTCGTGGGTGGCGCCGCCGACATGGGGGGTGATGACCAGGTCGTCGTGGCGCCTCGCGTACTCGATCAACGGGTCCGTCTTCATCCACGCGCCCGACGCGTCCTCCTCGCCCGCGAGGACGTCGAGGCCGGCGCCACCCAGCCGGCAGGACTCCAGCGCCTCCAGGAGGGCGGCCTCGTCCACCACCGGGCCGCGCGACGTGTTGATCAGCACCGCGCCGGGCTTCATCAGGCCGAACTCGCGGGCGCCGAGCATTCCCTGCGTGGCCGGGCACAGGGGAACGTGCAGCGACACGACGTCAGCCTGGCGGAGCAGCTCGGGCAGCGTCACCGCTGTCACTTCGTCCGGCAGCGTCACCGGCCTCCGGTCGTGCGCGAGCACCCGCATACCGAAGGTCAGGCCGAAGCGCGCGACCATCGTCCCGAGGCGGCCGCAACCGACCACGCCCAGCGTCCGGCCTCGCAGCTCCCGACCCACGAAACGGTCGCGATCCCATTCTTCGGCCATGACCGAGGCGAACGCGGCCGGCAGCCGGCGCGCCACGGCCAGCAGCAACGCCCAGGCGTGCTCCGCGGTAGCCGTGACCGTATCCAGGAACTCCCGCTCGCCCTGCAGCGAGAACACCTCGACACCCCGGGCCCGGGCGGCCTCGACGTCGACGTGGTCGAGGCCGGTGGTGGCGGTGACGATGGCGCGCAGCCGAGGCGCCCGGGCCATGAGGTCGCCGTCGACCCGGTACCCGAGTCGCACCATGACGACATCGTAGTCCGGAATGTGGCGCCTGAGATCCTCCACCGACAGGGACCGGGCATCCACTTCGGCGAAGGATTCGAGGATGGCCAGCGCCGCTGGTGAGAAGTTCTCCGGCTCGACGTTGAGGATTCTCAGGCGCACGACCCCGCCCCCGACCGACGCAGGCTAGACGTTTCCGTAGCCGGCCCGCCGGACCACCGCGTAGCCCCGGATGAGCTCGGCGATCCCCTGCTGGAGCGACACGGTCGGCTTGAAACCCGTCCGCTCGATCCTCTCGTTGCTCACGATGTAGTCGCGGCGGTCGGGATCCTGGCCGATGTCGGCCTCGACGAAGTAGAACCGTGGCACCTGCTTCTTGATCTCCTCGCACAAGGCCCGCTTGCTGAGGTTGGCGTCGCTCAACCCCACGTTGTAGGCTTGGCCCTTCATCCGATCGACGTTGTTCAGGCAATGGAGGAAGGCGCGGGCCACGTCGCGGACATGGATGTAGTTGCGACGGAAGTGCGCCTCGAAGAGCACGACGAACCCATCGGTGACCGCCCGGTAGGTGAAGTCGTTCACCAGGAGATCGAGCCGCATCCGCGGGCTCACGCCGAACACGGTGGCCAGCCGCAGGACGATGGCGTTGTCGTGCTGGAGCACCCGCTGCTCGGCGGCGACCTTGAGCCTCCCGTACTCGGAGACCGGGTTCAGCGGCGACTCCTCGGTGCACACGCCGTCCTGGGCGCCGATGCCATAGCCGCTGTTGGTGTTGGGAAACACCACGACCTGCTCCGGGCGCTTGAGCGCTAGGAGCATCTCCACCGCCTCGAGGTTGACCGTCCGGGCCGCCACCGGATCCTTGTCGCAGGCCGGCGCCCCGGTGAGGCAGGCCAGCGGCAGCAGCACGTCGGCGTCCCGGACCAGCGGCTGGACCCGCGCCCGGTCGCGGGCATCGCCCCGGATGATTTGCAGAACCGGGTGGTGACAGTAGTCGAGCAGCGAGGCCTGCCCGTACATGAAGTTGTCGAGCACGGTCACCGCATAGCCGGCCTCCAGCAGCTGCGGCACGAGGATGGAGCCGATGTACCCGGCCCCACCGGTCACCAGCACTCGGCGGTCGCCGACGGTACGGCTCAACGCGTCGCCCCGCTCAGACACGGCCCGGCCGGTTCCACCGTAGGGCCTCGACGATCTTGCGCCGGGCGAACCGACCCGCGCGCCCAAGCAACGGGAAACGGTCCCACGACGGCTTCCAGTGCCTCGGCTCAGGCAGATACACGAGCGAGGGAAGGTCCAGTGGCTCATAGGAGGCGACCAGCACCGCCCGGCGCCGCACGTGCAGGAACGAGCGACGGTACGTCTCTTCTTCGGGCTGGGGCGGCCGGTACACATGGGTGAAGCCCGCCCCGTAGAGCATCTTCACCATGCAGCTCTCGGTCGGCACGAAGGCCACGAAGTGCGCCCCTTGGCTTTCCGTCCGACCTTCGTCGCACAGCTCGGCCAGCGGCCGGGGGTCGTCGACGATCATGCCCTCCACGAACGTGCACACCCGGGTCAGCGCGGCCAGGTTGCGGATGGCCAGGAACGGGTTCTCCAAGTGGTAGAGCAGCCCGACGCACAGGACGAAGTCCACCGGTCCGTACTTGCGGATCCCGGGGTCCTCGGCGTCGTGGACAGCGAAGCGGACACCGGGGTTGCGGCGCCGGGCCTCTTCGACGCTGACGTCCCGCACGTCCAGACCAGTCACGTCGAACCCGCGTCGGTGCAGGTAGCCGGTGAACCGGCCCAGCGCGCACCCAAGGTCCAGCGCCGTGGTCAGCGGGCGCCGGGCCAGGAGGTCGTTGAGGAACGCGTCCAGCACGTCCTGCCGGGCCTGGGCCAGGAACCGGTAGTAGGGGGTGTCGAAGGGCCACTCCTCCGTGAGCCGTACGGCGTGCGGCGACGGCATCCCCCCGTCATTCGTCACTGCTCCACTCGACATGAGGATTCTCCCTGGTCTGCGACGTTCAGCGGTGTCGCCGTCGCCGACGGCGCCGCCGCGCAGCGGCTCATCCGCCACTCGGCCAACTCCAGGTCCGCCCACTCGTCGATGTTCACCGACCGTTCGCGCGGCATCTCGTAGGCCAGAGGCCGCGCTCCCACGACTTGTCCCGTGCCGAACAGCAGGTCGCGGCGGGTGATGTAGACGGCGCCATTCCGCCACCACGTCCGCTCGAACTCCTGGCGGCGCGTGGTCTGGAGGCGGCCCCGCAGGAGAGGCTCCGCGTACTCGCCGCTGGCCCGGTACAGCGTGAGCGGATGCATCTGACCCGCCTCGCACACGCTGACCAGCGAGTCGGCCTCCGGCTGGTGGGCCAGGTAGCGCGCGATGGCGGCGTCGATGTCGTCCCCGGTGCGCATCGGCGTCGTCGGCTGCAGCGTCACCACGCTGTGGACCGTCCGCCCGGATTGCCGCTCGTACCACTCGATGGCATGCCGGAGCACGGCCGCCATCGACGTCTCGTCGGCCGCCAACGCGGGCGGGCGCAGGAACGGTACCGGCACCCCCTCCTTCTCTGCCGCCCGGGCGATCGCCTCGGAGTCGGTCGACACCAGGAAGGCGTCCAGCCGGGTGCTCTGCCGCGC
>JACQCN010000163.1 GCA_016201575.1 Candidatus Rokuibacteriota bacterium
GCGGTCCTCCAACGTGAGACACAAGAATAATCGACGAGGGACAGTCCGACCGTGTACCACTACATTTTCGCCTCGCGGCCGGTCCCGCGTCGGGCAAACGCACGATTCTGCTCGCATCGCCTTCGGCGAGCCCGGATCAAACTGTCGAAAATGAGTCAGAGACTGAGACGGCGCCTGGTGGAGGTGAGCAGCGCGCGGCGACGGGACAGGAAGCGCGCGGAAGAGGCGCGGAGCGGCGAGCGAGCCGCTCGCCAGGCTGCGGAGCAGGCGACCGCAGGGTTCAGGCGACCGAAGCCGCGGTCCGCCGGGCGCTGGGCCCTACGGGATCGTGGGGCTCGACCAGATGATCAGAGCGAGGCAGAAGGCGGCCACGATGACCACCAGCCAGGTTTCTCTGTCCATACCCCTGCCCTCCCCGGCCACCGGGAGCAGCAAGGGTCGTACCGACCGTAAATGCCCGATATGACGCGAGATGACCTTTCGGCAGTGTGCCCCATCGGCATCCGGGGCATAGCCTGTCAGCATTCCTGGCGTTCCTCTCAGTCAACGTCAGGGGGAGCGACCGCCGCTCCCCCCGACACCCCCCACCGGGCTCCCGCGAGGCATTTCCTCACGCTCTCTCAGTCAGTAATTTTCGTCCCGCGACTCGGGGGTTGCCCCGATTGCCGGCCATGCTCCCCTCGGCCACGCTTCCCGCGGCCGAGGTCGTGCTCCTGACCGACAACGAGGATCTGGGGTCGGCCTTCGGCGCGATCGACTCGCTCGACCTGGACCGTCTCGGCCGCGCGGTGGCCGCGCGACTGCGAACCGCCCCCGCCGAAGCGCTCACGTCTGCGCCACGATGAAGAGTCGCTTGAACGGGAACAGGGTCCGGCCATCGGCTTGCGGCGCGTAGGCCGCCTTGACCCGCCGGCGATATTCGGCCTCGAAGGCGCTGCGCTCCGGCTCGTCCAGCGCGCCGAGGAGCGGCACGAGCAGCGAGCCATGCGCCCAGTCCGCCACGGGGTTGTCGCCTTCCAGCACGTGCAGGTACTCGGTCTGCCAGATGTCGAGCCCCCTGGCATGCGGGGCGAGTATTCGGTAATAGGCGGCGGCCTCGTGCACCGGGTCCAGGCGGACGAGGGGCTTCAGCCTCGCTTCCCAGGGCCCTCCGGACACCACGTCGCGCACGACGAAGTGTGACGCCGAGGCGAAGTTGCGCGGCATCTGGACCGCGAGCACGCCGCCGGGCGCGAGAGCGGCCATGAGGCACGGGAGCAGCGCCGCGTGATCGTCGAGCCAATGCAGGGTGGCGTTGGAGAAGATCACGTCGTGGCGTTCCCGGGGCCGCCAGCGCGCGATGTCCGCCTGCTCCCACCGGATGGCGGAGTCCTTTCGGGCCTCCGCCAGCATCTCTTCGGAACTGTCGACACCCGTGACGTGGGCCTCCGGCCAGCGGGCCCGCAGCAGCCGCGTCGAATTGCCGGGCCCGCAGCCGAGATCGGCGACGCGCCGTGGACGTTCGTGCGGCACGCGCGCGAGCAGGTCTATCGCCGGCCGCGTGCGCTCGGTGCCGAAGCTCAGGTAGGTTCGCGGGTCCCAGGGCATGCGCCGGTCAGGCGATCCGGATGATACCGGAGTCGACCGGCGTGAAGCGGTCGGCGACCTGCGGGTCGTGGCCGGCGACGATCAGCCGCTCGGCGCCGGCCAGGGCCTCGATCGTCTCGAAGGCCGCGAGCATCTCGGGCAGGTTGGTGATGATCTGGACCGGCTGGCGCTTCTCCACGTTGCGATAGAAGTGCGCGGCGTCGGAGGTGAGGACGACCGTGCCGCGCGCGCTCTGGACGGTGACGATCTGGAGCCCCGCGGTATGGCCGCCCACGCGGTGAACCTTGATTCCGGGAAGCACCTCGCGGTCGCCGTCGATCATCCGGACGCGGTCGGCGTAGTTCAGCGTCACCAGCCGCGCCAGCGCGTCCGGGTTGGCCGACTGCCGGAAGGCCGGGGAGCGGCCGAAGGGGCCGGTCCAGAACGCCACCTCGTCCCGCTGGATCCAGTACTCCGCCGCGGGGAACTGGCTGTGCCCGGCCCAGTGATCGTAGTGGAGGTGCGTGATGAGCGCGATGGGCACGTCGGCCGGCTTGACGCCCGCGCGCTCGACCATCGCCGCGGGGCTGACGTAGTGCCGCACCCCGCGCGCCCGGGCTTCGTCGTCGAGGAACCCGGTGTCCACGAGGATCGGGTGGGGGCCGCCGAGAATCAACCAGACGAAGTAGTGGAGCGTGATGGGGCCGTGGGACGGCTCGCGGTAGAAGAACTGGCAGGCCGTGGTGTCCCGCTCCGCGTACTTGAGCGCGTAGACCTCGTACATGCTCACCCTTCCCGCCCCGGAGTCTCGTCCGTCGCCGTGGCGCTCGCGCTCGCGCGGATCTGCACGCCCGCCCAGCGCTCGTAGAGCTGGACGATCGCCGTGAGGTCCCTGGCGCCGAGGCCCTGGGTGACGCCGATCCGCCAGACGTTGACCACGGCCGCGGCCACGATCGTGGGCACCCCCAGATCCTCGGCCAGCTCCTCGAAGAGCTTGACGTCCTTCAGCATGAGCTTGAGGAGGAAGCCGAAGTCGAAGGTCCCGGTCACCACCGCTCGCGGGAACTTCTCCTGGGTCGCGCTGTTGCGCCCGCTCGAGACGTTGAGGATGTCCAGCGCCACCGCCGGGGGGATGCCGGCCTTGGCGGCCACCGCCATCGCCTCCGCGGTCGCCACGAGCGCGGTCGCCGACAGCATGTTGTTGGCGAGCTTCATCGCCTGCGCCTGCCCGGGCTCCGCGCCGACGTAGAAGACGTTCTTCCCGATGACCGTCAGGAGCGGCTTCCACGTCGCGAACAGCGTCGGGTCGCCGGACACCATCACGGCGAGCGTCCCCTTCTCGGCGCCGGAGACGCCGCCGCTCACGGGCGCGTCGAGGTACCCGAACCCCGCGGCGCCGAGCGCCGCGGCCACCCGGCGCGCGGCCCTGACGCCCACGGTGGAGAGGTCGATCACGACCGGGCGCTCGGCGGCGGCGGCGAGGCCCTCGGCGCCGAGGGCCACCTCATCGAGCGTTGCCGGCACGGGAAGGCTCAGCAGCACCACCGGCGTCCGCGCCGCGACCTCCCGCGGAGAGCCGCAAACCATCACGCCGGCCTGCCCCTTGAAGGGGAGCACGGCCGCGTCGTCGACGTCGCGGATGACGAGCTCGTAGCCGCGCGCGAGGAGCCGCCGCGCCATGGGCCCGCCCATGCGTCCGACTCCGATGAACCCGACCCGATCAGCCATGACGCTCCTTTCGACCCCGCGCCGCCTCAGGCACACCACCAGGTCCGGCACGAGGACCTTGCCCTTGGTCTCGGGCCGAGCAGAAGCGCGATGACGAAGCTGATCGCGCCCACCACCGTTCCCACGAGCATGGGGACGCCGAAGCCCAGGTTGTCGTTGATGGCGAAGCAGGTCAAGGCCGGCGCCACCAGGCCGCCGAAGATCGCCCCCTGGTGGTAGCAGAAGGCGCTGGCCGCCGCCCGCGCCTCGGTGGGGAACCGCTCGGAGAGGTAGCTCGGGTTCTGGCCATAGAGGGCGTCTCCGAACAGGCC
>JACQCN010000164.1 GCA_016201575.1 Candidatus Rokuibacteriota bacterium
CGAAGTGGGACAGCCGCCGCGTCGGATCATCCTTTTCCGCATTTCTCCGACACGCTCCTAGCCTGCACTATTCAGCGAACGGCGATGGCGCGACCGGGCGGGTGGCGCAGGGGGCGGTTCCCGCGGGGCGCGGTGGGCCCCCCTTGTCCCGTCCGCCGCGCGCCGCGCGGCGGACGGGCGAGTGGGTGACGGAGCCGGCCCCGCGGGGACCGCACCCTGCGACAGGACCCGCCCGCCAGACGCGACTACCGTTCGTGAATAATGCGGGCTAGCATCGGACCGATGACCGCTCGGACCCACGCGTGACCGATCGCACCCGCTGGGGGCTCGGCCTCCTCGTTCTCGCGAGCTGCCTGGGGCTCCTGATCTGGCTGGTCGTGACGGACGCCCCGATCGTCCGCTTCACGGTCCGGCTCTACCGCGACAACGTCTTCCTGAAGGAGACCGTCGCCGCCTGGGGCTGGGCGGCGCCGATCATCTTCATCGCCATCCAGGCCCTGCAGGTCATCATCTCGCCCATCCCGGGCGAGGTCACGGGCCCCGTGGGGGGCGCCCTCTTCGGCACGTTCTGGGGCGTCGTGTACTCCACGATCGGCCTCACGGTGGGAACGCTCTTCTGCTTCTGGGTCGGCCGGCTGTACGGCGAGCCGCTCGTGCGGCCGTGGCTCAGCGAGCACCACTGGAACCGCGTGAACTTCGTCCTGGAGGCGGAGGGCGCGATCTTCTGCTTCATCATCTACCTGATCCCCGGCTT
Source organism: Candidatus Rokuibacteriota bacterium (assembly GCA_016201575.1). Lineage (GTDB taxonomy): Bacteria > Methylomirabilota > Methylomirabilia > Rokubacteriales > CSP1-6 > AR9. The sequence continues at coordinate 755 of JACQCN010000164.1, forward strand.
CCCGAAAGACATCGTGTCCTATCTCTTCGGCATCAGCCCGATCCCGTTCTGGGTGTTCGCGGTCGTCTCGACGCTCGGCCGGGTGCCCGGCACGTGGGTGTCCTCGTACGTGGGCGCGCACGTGGCCGAGCACCAGTTCATCTACGTCTTCCTGCTCCTGGCGCTGGTGGCGGCGGTGACCCTCCCCCTCTACTACTACCGGCGCCAGATCACGGGGTACTTCCACCGCGGCCGGCGGCGCCACAAAAGGCTTGACAGGCGGCGCCCCTGATCCGTAGAGTGCTGGCACCATGCAGAGCGTCGTCGCGGGCACCGGCTCTTACTTTTTCTTCTTCGGAGAGGCCTGCCCGCCGGCTCTGACCGACTAGGAATTCGGGAGCCGCGGGCAGGCCGGACCGCCCGCGGCGATGCGATCAAGAGGCCGCGGGCCGACCAGCCCGCGGCCTTTTTGCGTTGGAGCGGGACTCTGATCAGGCGGGTGAAGGACCGAACCGTGGGGTTGCGGCGGGGTGCGAGCGTGGAAGTTCGAGCCGAGCAGCGCCGGCGAGCGCCAGTGAGCTGGTGGCGAGGCGAGGCCCGAGCTGACCAAGCCCGGGTGCCCGCACCCTGCTGAAAGGACGCGACGATGATCATCGTGCTGAAGTCGGAGGCGAGCGAGGTCGAGCTGGCGGACGTGTGCCGTCGCATCGAGGCCATGGGCTACCGCCCGCACCCCATCCGCGGCGAGCTCCGCACCGTCATCGGCGCCGTCGGCGACGACCGGGGCAAGGAGCGGCTCCGGGCGCTCGAGTCGCTCGAGTGCGTCGAGAGCGTCACGCCGATCCTGCAGCCGTTCAAGCTCGCCAGCCGCGAGGTGCGGGCGGGATCGAGCACCGTCGCCGTGAACGGCGCGGTGATCGGCGGCCCGAAGATCGCCGTGATGGCGGGGCCGTGCTCGGTCGAGTCGCGCGACCAGCTCCTCGAGGTGGCGCACCAGGTGAAGGCCGCCGGGGCCACGGTGCTGCGTGGCGGCGCCTTCAAGCCGCGCACGTCGCCCTACGCCTTCCAGGGGCTGGAGGAGGAGGGCCTGAAGCTCCTCGCCGAGGCGCGCAAGGCGACCGGGCTGCCGGTGGTGACCGAGGTGATGGAGCCCGACAAGGTGGAGCTGGTCGCGGAGTACGCCGACATCCTCCAGATCGGCGCCCGCAACATCCAGAACTTCTCGCTCCTGCGCCGGGTGGCGGAGTGCGGCAAGCCCGTGCTGCTCAAGCGTGGGATGGCGACCAGCATCCAGGAGTTCCTGCTCTCCGCCGAGTACGTCCTCGCCGGCGGTAACCCGAACGTGATCCTCTGCGAGCGCGGCATCCGCACGTTCGAGACCGCGACCCGCTTCACGCTCGACCTCAACGCGGTGCCGGTGGTGAAGAAGCTCTCGCACCTGCCCATCGTGGTCGACCCGAGCCACGGCACGGGGCACTGGGAGTACGTGGAGCCGATGGCCAAGGCCGCGGTGGCGTGCGGCGCCGACGGGCTCATCATCGAGGTGCACCCGAGGCCGGCGGAGGCGCTTTCGGACGGGCCCCAGTCGCTGAAGCCGGAGCGGTTCGCCCGCCTGATGCAGGCGGTGAGGCAGGTCGCGCGGGCCGTCGAGCGCGATCTCTAGGTCGAGCCCGCTGCTATAATCGTGGCGCGATGACGGTCGGTCAGCCGGAGCCTTCCCGGAGGGAGCTCGCCGGGTGGCTGGGCCTCTCCCTGCTGTTCCACGTGGCGCTCATCGGAGCCGTCCTCCTGCTCGCGCGCCTCACGCCTTCGATGGTCGCCCAGAAGCGAGGCCAGCCGCTCTTCGTGGATCTGCCGAACGTCGAGGAGCCGGCTACGCGCGGGAACCCCGCCGAGCGGTCCCGGGAGGAGGCCCGGCCGCGCGGCGCGTCGGCGCCGAGCCGCGGCTCGAGTGGCGCGCCCCCGGCGCCCGCGGTCAAGGCCGTGCGGCCCGCCACGCCGCCCCCGATCAAGGAGATGAC
>JACQCN010000165.1 GCA_016201575.1 Candidatus Rokuibacteriota bacterium
CAAGCGCGCGCATGACCTCGGCCTCCATGAACGTCCACCCCCACCCGCTCGAGAAGACGATGCGGGGCGCCCGACCGGCTCGGTACAGGTCGACCGCGCGCTGGACGCGCTCCTCGTACGACTGGTCCCCCCGCCCCGACTCGCCCACGCCGCTGCCGAGCACCACGATCGCGTCGGCGGGGACGGGCGGCGCGGAAGCGTCGAGCGGCGCGGCCGCGAACCAGGCGAGCGGCGTATAGAAGAGCAGAAGGTACACCGCGCCGACGGTCGCTACGGCGCCGATCACGCGCCGGCGGGTCCTTCGGTAGAGTGCACGGAGCGTCTCCTCCCAGTTGCCCTCGCTCTGGCGGCGCGCGGCCAGGCGCGCCTCGATCAGATCCGACATCCGGGCGATCCGACTGTCCCAGCTGTTTTCCCTGGCCACGTCGATCCGCCGGGCGGTCTCCTCCGGCGACGCCTTCGGCAGAGCGGCCCGGATCGAATCGGCGAACCCCTGCGAGTCGGACGCGATCGCGACGATCGAGCCGTGGTCCGCGTTGAAGCGGCGGATCTCGGCCAGGTCCGTCGCCACGACGGGCAGGCCCATCGCGAGGTACTCGTTGAGCTTCGTCGGATAGACGTGCGCGGTGTAGTCGCTCAGGCGGTACGGGATGATGGCGACGTCGAAGGCCTTCATGTATCGCGGCACGTCGCGGTGGGCCCGGCCGCCGAGGAGCCGGACGTTTGAACAGTCCGCCATCGCTGTCACGTCAGTCTGGACGGGGCCGACGAGGACGAAGCTGGCTTCGGGGAGGCGCCGGGCCGCCTCGGCGAGCAGCCGCTGGTCGACCCACTGGTGGATCCCGCCGACGTACCCGATGATCGGCCGCGGCAACCCGCTCAGATCGTGCGGCTCCGGGCCGTCGGTCTTGCGCGCCGTCTCGAACTTTGCGTAGTCGACGCCGAACGGGAACAGGTGGACCCGCTCGTTGAAGCCGGCCGCGCGGGCGCGGAGCTTCTCGGAGGTGACGAAGACGAGGTCCACCGCCCGGAACGTCCGTTCCTCCGCCTCCCGGATCTTCCGCGCCTGGACCGAGCTCGAGGCAAAGTCGTCGATGCAGTAGTAGACGGACAGCTCCGGGTCCAGCTCAAGCAAGAGGTCGAGCGCCAGCGCCGTCGGAAGAAACGTCCACACGAGCGGCCGGGAGAATCCCGTGGCGCGCATCCAGCGCCGGATCGCCCGCATCAGGATCAGGCGATTGACGAGGCGCGCGAGCCTGGAGTAGGGAAACGGCAGGATCATCGGCGAGAAGACGTAGAGGTTTTCCCGCTCCTTGCGGAAACCCTTCGTGCTCTTGAGCCAGTTGCTCAGACGGTGGCGCAGCCGCCCGAGGTCGGCCAGCCGCGGCCGGCGCACGCCGGTATTCTCGATGAAGAGCACGCCGTTGCCGCGCTCGGCGAGCGTCGCCATGATCTGCTGGTGCCCCTGCCAGATGAAGTCCCAGTCGATCGAGGAGATGCAGACGATGTCGTGGCCTTCAAGCATCGCGCCGCCACCGTTGCCATCGCCCGAGCCAGTCGTAGTGTCCGCGGAGCTTGCGGACGAAGTCCGCGAGGCGATCGGCGCCGTCGATCTCCGTCCGCAGCAGCGAGAACCGGTCGATCGGCGGGCGATTGACGCCGAAGAGCCCCGCGCATGCGAGGTCGTATCCGGCGCCCTCGACCGCCCGCATCGCGGGACGATCGCAGACGCCGTGCGGATAGCTGAAGCTCGATACCCGGGTGCCCAGCCGATCCTCCAGCGCCTTCTTGCAGTCCCGGACCTCCTCCGCGAGCCGCGTGGCGGCTAGGCCGGCGAGGACCGCGTGGGTGGCGGAGTGCGCGCCGATCGCGAAGCCGGCACGGGCGAGCTCCGCGGCGTCCTGCCAGCTCATGTGCGGCCACGCCTCCCAGTACCGGCCGCGGCCCGTCCACCCGTCGAGAAAGCGCGTGGTCAGGAAGAAGGTCGCCGGGATGCCCAGGTGGCGGAGCACGGGCACCGCATGGTCAAGCTGGTCGCGATAGCCGTCGTCAAAGGTAACAGCGACCGCGCCGTCCGCCGCGGCCGCCGAGACGACCGCCTCGAGCGGTACCAGCCGGTACCCGCTCGTCGCCAGCCACGCCATCTGACGCGCGAACTCGCCGGGGGCGATACGCAGCGCGAGGCGATCGCCGGCGACGGCGCGGTCGATCGAATGGTAGAGGAGGATGCGAAAGCCGCCGGGCCGGCCGCGGAGCGCCAGGCGGGAAATCGACCGCTTGAGGAGTCGCCTCAACTCAAATCTTGAGCGTCTTGTGATAGCTCGGACAGTCTTTGCAGATCGACGGACGCGCCGCGGGGTTGCTCAGATCCTCACGGAACTTCTGGTACGCGGGCGAGTTCCAGATCTCCGCGTATTGGGTCTCGAAGACGTTGCCGAAGTTGATCTTGTGGGGGTCCGAGCCGTTCTCGCAGCAGGGCGTCACGAAGCCGTCGACGGTGATGTACGACCCCTTCCAAGGCCACTTGCAGCCTCGCCCCGCGTCGAGGTCCGGGAAGTTGACCGCCTGGAACGCGATGCCCGCGGCCCGGGCCAGCCGAGCCACCTCGACGAGCGTGTCCCGGAGCTCCGGGATCGCGTTGGCCTCTTGCGCGCGGCCGTGCCAGTCCTCGTGGCCCCAGTAGTGCACGCCCTGGGTGTTGAGCCGCGAGATGCCCAGATCCTTCACGAGGTCGACCATCATGGGCAGTTCCGCGACGTTCTGGCGGGTTGTGAGAAACCACACCGCGAGCAGCGGACGCCCCAGCTCGCTGGCGCGCGTCGCGACCCGCGTGATGTTCGCCAGAACATCCTCGAAGACCGCGCCCGGACGCATCTTCTCATAGGTCGCCTTCGTCGCGCCGTCGAGCGAGAAGTTCAGCCAGTCCAGACCGGAATCGAAGATCTCGGCGAAGATGCGGTCGGTCAGGAACGTGCCGTTGCTCGTCGTCCCAATCGTGATCCCGCGCGACTTGGCGTAGCGGATGATGCTCCACAGCTCCTTGTTCATGAACGACTCCCCGATGCCGACGAGACTGATCTTGGACACCGTGGGGCACTGTTCCAGGATCTTCCGGAACTTCGCGAGCGAGAGGCTCGTCCGGGTCCGGGGCAGAAAGGGATTGATGCAGAACGAGCATTCGAGGTTGCAGAGGATGGTCGGCTCGATCTGGAGGAACAGCGGCGAGCCCCGGACGACCCCCGGCTCCGCGTAGTAGTCGTACGCCGACCATCCGGCCCCCATCAACCCCCGCAATCCCGCGCGGCGGTAAAGATCCCCGACGAGGGCCACACGGCTGCCAGTTTTCATGCAGCGCCAGCAATATCACGAGTCCCTCCAAAAACCAACCTCATCGCGCATCGCGCAGGAGCGGCCGGCGCCGCTCTAGCTACTTTTCGGTGCAAAAATGATCGGTGGCAAGCAGGTATCGTCGGCAGGGACGATGACGAATCCGTGGAGGTCCGCTCGGTTCCTGCTTTTCATCTTCCGATCACCGCTTCCCGCTCCTCCGTTCCGGCTTCGGTCCCGCTCGCCCCAGGACGCGCAAGTCATTCGCGATAACGCCGAGCCCGACCCAGCGTTCCATCCCGCAGAGGCCGTGGTACCGACAGCGACGGAGCCCGTGGCAGCGCTTGAGGACACTGATACGCCCTTCGCAGCCGGTGCGCCAGCGTAACGCCTGGCGAAACCAGCGGTGGCGCGGCGGCGGCGCCGTCGGCGTTGGGCGCCCGCGCGGCAGCGCCACCTCCTTGACGCCCAGGTCCGTGGCGGTCCGCTCGTTGGCGGCTGACGCAAATCCGCCATCGGCGACCGCCAGCCGCGGCGGCTGACCAAACAACGCCTGATGCGTGCGCAGGGACGGGCCCCACAGCTCCTGGTCGGGCACCCGCGTCGGACACACCGTGTAATCGGTTATGAACCCCGCTTCGGCCTCCTGGATCTTGACCAGCTTGCCGAACTCGGTCGGCTTTGCCGCCTTGCCCTTGCGAATGGCTTCGGTCTGCGGTTCGAAGATGCTCAGCACTTTGTCGGGATAGTGCGTATCTCCCTTGAGAACCCGGGCGCGGGTCTACGCGAGCACCCGGCGGACCACACCGACCGTCTCGCGCAACTGCTCGCGCAACGCTTGCACCCCGAGGTCCACGGTCGCGGCGACCGCCTCACTCACCGTCTCCCCTCGGCGCACCGTCGCCCGCGTGATCGCCATGATCTCCCGATAGAGCGTGGTCATCTTGGTCTTGGTCTCCTCCCGGACCGCGGCACCCGTGCCCGCCGTGGCCTTGCGGCTGTGCTGGGTGATCTCGAAGACGCGCCGGGCCATGCTGCGAGTGCGATCCCGGACCTCTAGCTCGGCGTCGGCCACCTCGGCGCGCAGGCAGCGCATCGTGCGGGTGAGCACGCCCACGCCGTCGGCGAGCAACAAGCTGTCGGTGGGATAGTGGATACTCGTCTCCACGACCGTGGTGTCGACCCGCAGGCGGTGGCCCCGGACCACCCGCCGGGCCTGGGCCACGTGGCCCAGGCGCTCCACGATGCCCTTGAGCACCGCTGGACCCAGCAGCGCCGCCAAGCGGATCAGCGTCTTGGCATCCGGGATCCGCTCGCCGTCGATGCGGCAGAAGGCACGGTAGACCAAGCTGCCCCGGACTTCCCGCTCGCACTCGGCGAAGCTCCAGTCGCGGAGGTGCTTGAGGACCAGCATCCGGAGGACAACCACGACGGGGGTGCCGAGCCGGCCGCGGCTGCTGCTCCTCGGGCGGCGCCGTCGTAGCGCGGCGTCGACGAGGTCGACGATCACCTCATCGTCGAGGACGCTGTCGATCCCGCGCAGTTCGTCGTCCCACAGCTTGTGGCCGTCGGGCAGCAGGACTTCGACGAGGCTTCGCTGAAGGTAGGTGCGACGGACCATGGGCCCTCCGCTCAGACGGCGTGCTGCGTGCCGGGGTGGGCGCTCCACAGCGCTGTCCGATTCACCTCGGCCAGGGTGCGCATCACGGTCTGCAGTTCCTGCCAGGCCTCGACGCCAGTCCGGACGGCGGCCGCCAGGGCCTGCGGCACGTAATAGCCCGCGGAAGGGGATGACCCCCTCCGTGACCGCCTGCCGCAACACAGACCAGTACCGGGTGAAGATCGGCCAGTCGTAGACGTCGAACCGTTCCCGCCCCTACCCCAGGCACCCAGGCGTAGAAGAAGAGCCCCCCGCCCCCAGGAGCAGGTGCACGACGGCGCCCGCCAGGCGCGGGCGCGGGGCGAGCGGCGTCACGGCGCGTACCGCCGGCGCCGGTCGTTGCGCTTGACCCGGACGAGCTCGGCCAGCGAGGAGAACGGCGCCGACAACAGGTTCACCCGCGACGAGGCGTCGTTGTGCCATTCCACCTCGAGCTCGGCCACCCGGAAGCCGTGGCGCTTGGCGATGACGAGGACCTCGGCGTCGAAACCCCACTGCGGCACCGTGACCTTCTCGAACACACGGCGCGCCACGTCGCCCCGGAAGCCCTTGAAGCCGCAATTGGCGTCACGGATGTCCAGCCCGAGGAGCATCAGGGTCAGCTTTTGGTAGGCCTCACCCAGAATCTCCCGGTAGAACGGCTGGTGCACCTTGATCCGCGACTGATAGCTGACGCCGAGACCGCGGAACCAGCGGCGGAGCGGGCTGCCGCCGAGCCGGCGGGAGCCGATGACGATGTCGGCCCCGTCGTCGAGCGCCGCTGCGAACCGGTCGAACTCTCCGAGGGGAACCGAGAGGTCGACGTCAGTGAAGAGAACCCGGTCGCCGCGGGCGGCGAGGACCCCCCGACGCACGGCCGCCCCCTTCCCTTCGTTGCGGGGGTTGCGGATGACCCGGAGGGGCACGTCGCCGTGAGGCGCGGCCGCCGCCTCGACGGCGGTCGCGTCCCGGCTGCCGTCGTCGACGACGAGGATCTCGCCGGCCAGCTTCCGCTCCCCGAGATAGTCGGCGATCTGCCGGATCGTGCCCGCGATCTTGCCCGCCTCGTTGAAGGCGGGGACGACAACCGACAGCGCGCACCTCACGCCGGCGCCTCCGCACCGCTGCGGGCGCCGAGCCAGCCGTGCAACCCTTCCCGTATCCCGATCCGGGGGTGGTAGCCGAGCCGACGCCGGGCCTTGCTCACGTCGTACACGTGGTGGTGGCGAAAGAACCCCAGGCGGTGAACGTCCAGCAGCCGCAGGCGGGGAGGACGCAGCGCGAGAGGAAGGGCGCCCACCACGAGGGCGAGGACGAGGGCGGCCGGATATGGCACGTGCCCGGGCCGCGGCGCGCCGACGGCGTCGGCGATGATGCCGAAGACCTCGCGGATGGGCAGCGCCTCTGGACCCGCCACGTTGAAGACGTCCTGGGCCGCCCGCTCCGGCTCCGCCACCACCAGCCGGATAGCCTCGACCACGTCGGCCACGTGGGTGGCGTGGAGGCGAGCATCGCCACGGCCGGGGATGCGTGCGAGGCCGTCGCGGATGGCCCGCTCCGTGTCCGGCCATCCGTAGGTCATCCCGGGACCGTAGAGCTGCGCGGGACGCAGGACGGTGCCCCGGAGCCCTCCCTCCGCTAGTGCCGCCCGCACGACGATCTCCCCGTCCCGCTTGGAGCGCTCGTAGCGCGAGAGCCGGCCGCCGTACGGCTGCCCCTCATCGGCCGGGATCCGCCGCGGACGGCCTAGGACGCCGACGGTGGAAACGTGGACGAGGTAGGCGCGGCCGCGGGCGGCCTCGACGACGTGCCGGGTGCCGGCGACGTTGACGCCGTCGTAGTCCGCGGCCGAGGCCCAGTCTGCCCCCGCCATGAGAGCGGCCGCGTGCACGACGACGTCGACTCCCCGGCACGCCTCCGCGAGCGACGCCGGCTGCCGCAGGTCGCCCGGACGCGTCTCCACCGTCGGGAAGTCGCGGGCGAAGACGGCGAGCGACGCCGGCCGCACGAGAGCCCGCACCGCGTGCCCGTCTTCCAGCAGGCGCCGGACCGCGTGGCGGCCCACGAACCCGCTGGCGCCCGTCACGAGCACGCGTCGCGCCTGCACGGCCGATCAGTCGAGGAA
>JACQCN010000166.1 GCA_016201575.1 Candidatus Rokuibacteriota bacterium
AGCCGCTCCGCGAGATCGTCGCGCTCCACACCCGCTACCGGTTCGATCCGGCGGGGATCAGCGCGCGCGAGCGCGACGCATTGCGGTCGCGCGCCGCGGACTGGATGGCGGCCTACCGGGCTGCTCCTCCCGCGACACCTCCATCAGCGTCTCCGCCAGATCGTCCACGGTGAGCGCCGCCTCGACGGCCAGCGTGCCCTTGGCGATCAAGTCGCGAAACATGCCCGCCAGACCGCGGGACTGGAGGACCAGCATGCGAATGCGGCCTGGCCCGGCGATGTCGCCTCCTGGACCGCCACCGGGCCGAAGGGACATCCGTGGTACCTTCGGCGTCAACATCCACGAGGAGGCACGTCCATGTCGGACTGGAATCCGCCGGCGCCGGCGCGGGTGGAAGGGTACTTCAAGGAGCTGAACAACTGGGGCCGCTGGGGCGACGGCGACCAGACGGGCACCGTCAACCTGATCACCGCGGCCAAGCGGGCCCAGGCCCGGGCGCTGGTGCGCACCGGCCGCACCGTCTCGCTGGCCCGCGACATCGGGCCCCAGCCCGCGCTCATGTACCACGCGACGTTCCCCTCGAACCGCGAGCGCGCCGACGTGGTCCTCGACCGCTTCGACCTCGTCTACCACGGCTACACCGTGACCCACATCGACGCCCTCTGCCACGTGGCCTGGGACGGCCAGCTCTACAACGGCCGCCCGTTCATGCAGAGCGTGACGGCGGCGGGCGCCACGTGGTGCCCGATCGACCCGCTGTTCGAGGGGATCACCTCCCGCGGCGTGCTCCTCGACGTGGCGGCGGGTCGCCCCGAGGGCCACGTCACCGTGGGCCGGCCGGTGACGCCGCGGGAGCTCGACGCGGCGGCCGCGCGCGTGGGCGTCAGGGTGGAGCCCGGCGACGTCGCCGTGGTCCGGAGCGGACAGGAGGCGTTCCAGCGCGCCCATCCCGACTGGGTGCCCCGCGTCTCGCCCCACCCCGGACTTCACCTCTCCTGTCTCGAGTGGTTCCGCGAGAAGGACATCGCGGCGATCGCGTGGGACATGATGGACGAGCGGCCGATCGGCTATCCCGGCTTCGGTATGGGCGCGCACCTGGCGATTCCGTTCCTGGGGCTCGCGCTGGTGGACAACGCCTTCCCCGAGCGCCTGGCCGCCGCGTGCGCCGAGGAAGGGCGCTGGGAGTTTCTCTTCACGGCGACGCCGATCCGGCTCGTCGGGTCGACCGGCGCCCCGGCACACCCGCTCGCGATCTTCTAGCCGGCATTATTCACGAACGGCGATGGCGCGGCCCCGCGGGCGGCGCAGGGTGCGGTCCCCGCGGGGCCGCGCGCAGTGGGTGACGGAGCCCGGACCCGCGGCGGCGGCGCCCTGCGCCAGGACCCGCCCGCCACACGCGACGACCGGTCGGGAATAATGCGGGCCAGCAGTAGCCGCCGTCCGCGCTCCGGTCGAGAACCGAGGGTGTCAGGCTCCGCGATCGAGGCTAGGCGGTGAGCGGCGCGGCCTGTCCCGTCTGGAGCGTCCGGAGAACCGTGCGCGCGAGATGCGGCAGGTCGGGATTGCGGGCGCCCATGATGAGGACGGTGTCCCCGGGGCGAGCTTCGCCCTGCACCCACCGGCCCACCGCCTCGTGGTCGGCCGCGTACCCACACCTGAGATCCGCCGGCAGGTCCCGAGCCAGGACGAGGCTGGAGATATCCTTCGTGACCGTGCCGCCCGCGTAGAAGATCTCGGCGTAGCAGAATCGGTCTTGCGGGCGCAGCAGCCGCGGGAGCAGCTCCCTCAGCTCCGGCCGGAGGAAGCGGGCCGGCCCGAACCCGTGGGGCTGGAAGACCGCGACGACGCGCGCCGCGCCTGCCTGAGCGGTCGTGATCGCCGCGCGGATCTTGTCCCCGTTGTGCGCGTAGTCGTCCACGACCCGGATGCCCGACGCGGTCGAGCCCACCACCTCGAAGCGGCGGGCGACGCCGGGGAAACGGGACAGCAGCGCTTCCACCGCGCCCGGCTCCACACCCAGCTCGATTGCGAGCAGGGCGGCGGCGGCGGCGTTTTCCAGATTGTGGAGGCCGGGCTGCGGGACGTCGAGCGTCAGCGTCCAGCCGGGGCCGATCAGCCGGCCGCGGGCGCGATGGGGGCCGGCGCTCCCGACCTCCAGCGGGACGCCGGCCAGGGGCGACGCGCCATACGTGCTCGCCTCGAGTTCGCGGGCGATCGCCAAGGTCTCCGGGCAGCGGGCGTTGAGCCACCGCTTGGCGGCGTTGCGGGCGAACGTGCGGAACTGAGACCTCAGCGCGTCGAGCTCACTATGGTCCCGGCTGATGTTGTGGATGAGAGCGATCGGCGGTCGGTAGCCGACCAGGGAACCGTCGGACTCGCACGCCTCGGCGACGACCGGCCCCGTCGCCGGGCCGGCCACCAGGCACCCCGAGGCGCTTTCGCCGACGAGCGCGGCCCCGCCGAGCACCGTCGCGTCCAGCCTGGCCTCGCGCGCCAGCCACGCCACCATTCCCGTGATGGTGCTCTTGCCCGCGGTCCCGGCGACGGCCACGCCCGGGCTTCCCGCGTCCACCACCTCGGCGAGCAGCCGGGGCCTCGGCACCTGCTCGATGCCGAGCGCGCGC
>JACQCN010000218.1 GCA_016201575.1 Candidatus Rokuibacteriota bacterium
CCGGATCGCCTCCGAGGTCCGCGCGGTCGTCGGCACCACCAACGACTGAGGGTCGTGCACGTCGTGGGGGGCCCACGACATGGTCGAGCTGGAGCGGCGGGGCATCCCGACCGTCATCTTCACGGCGACGACGTTCGTGCACGACGCCCGGCGGAGCGCGCAGAGCTTCGGCCTGGCCGGGCTGCCGCTGGCGGTGGTGCCCACGCCGCTGACGAACCAGCGCCCCCAGGACATCCACCGAATGGCCGACGCGGCGTTCGAGGAGGTGGTGGCCGGCCTCACGCGGCCGGTCGACCCCTTCGCGGACGTGGACCGTCCCGTGGTGGAGGAGCGGCTCGTCTACGACGGCGACGACCTCCTCGCCGCCTGGGAGCGATTGAACCAGGACTTCCTCGCCCGCGGCTGGGGCGACGGGTTCCCGCTGGTGGCGCCGACGCCGCGCGCGGTCGAGCTGATGCTGCGCGGGACCCGGCGCGACCCCGGTGAGATCGTGGCGACGCTCGAGCCGGGCTTCGGCATCGCCACGGTGGAGAAGCTCGCGATCAACGCGGTCATGGCGGGCTGCGGTCCCGAGCACCTGCCGCTCCTCGTGGCGGCCGTCCGCTGCCTCGCCGAGCCCAAGATGTACCTGCGTAACAAGGCGATGTCGACGGGGCCGCACGCGCCGCTGGTCCTCGTCAACGGCCCGAAGGGGCGGCTGGCCAACCTCAACGCGGGCATGTGCGCCCTCGGCCCCGGGGCCCCCTCCGCCTCCAACACGGTGCTGGGCCGCGCGCTCCGGCTGACGATGATGAACGTCGGCCACACCTACGTCGGCGTCTCCGACATGGACACGATCGGCTCGCCGCTCAAGTACAGCCTGTGCTGCGCCGAGAACGAGGCCGAGAGCCCGTGGGAGCCGTACCACGTGGCGCGCGGCTTCGCGAAGCAGGCGAGCACGGTCACCGTGCACTTCGTGTACGGCATCTGCGAGCTGCACGACTTCAAGAGCACCACGCCCGAGCACCTCGTGGAGGTGTTCGCCACCGCCGCCACCAATGTCGCGCAGGTGGGCACGGGCCTCTGGCTGATCGGCCGCCGCGCCGACCCGCGCTACAAGACCGAGGAGCGCGAGCACAACACGCTCTTCATCTGCCCCGAGCACGCGCAGATCTTCGCCCGCGAGGGATGGGGGCGCGCCGAGATCGGGCGGGCGCTCTACCGGGCCGCCCGCCTGCCCTTCCGCACCATGATGCTCAACAAGGAGCCGAAGGCGCTGGCCGCCGCCCATCCCGAGCTGGCCTGGCTCGCCGACCATCCCGACCTGCCGCTCCCCGTCGTGGAGGACCCGGGCTGCTTCGAGATCGCGGTCGTGGGCGGCGCCGCGGGGCGGGGCGCGTACTTCTACGGCGCCGGCGAGCCGGTCACGATGCCCGTCGAGGATTGAGAGAGCGTGAAGAAATCGGCGGCGACGATAGCCGGTGGGGGGTGTCGGGGAGGAGCGGCGCTCGCTCCCCCCGACGTTGATCGAGAGGTTGTGAAGATATCCCCGGAACCGCGGAAGCTCATCCGAAAAGCCCGGCACGATCGGGGGGTCCGCAACGTGAACTCCCGGTTGAGTCACGGACTCTGAGTGAAGATCGCCGCGGCGCTGCTGGCGTGCCTCCTGCTCGCGACCGCCCCGGCCGCGGCGCAGGACCGGCCGGCCGGCGAGCTGACGATCGCGCTCTCGAGCTTCGCCACCGAGGTGCTGGACCCGATCCTCGGAGGCCACGGCGTGAAGTTCTACCTCGCCCTGATGTTCGACTACCTGATCGGCGTCACGCCCGACGGGCAGCTCAGCCGGGACGGCGGCATCGCCACCTCCTGGGAGCCCTCGCCCGACCACCGCCGCTGGACCTTCACGCTCCGCCGCGGCGTGCGCTTCCACAACGGCGACGAGCTGACCGCGGCGGACGTGAAGTTCAGCATCCTGCGCGCGATCGGCAAGCGCTCCACGACAGGCTACGCGGGCGTGCTGCGCGCGCTCCTCCAGGACATCGAGACGCCGGCGCCCGACCGCGTGGTCATCGTCACCAGGGCGCCCACGCTCGTCATCCCGCCGTACCTGTCGCGCGCGCTCGCCAGCGAGGGGATGATCGTGCCGAAGAAGTACATCGAGGCGGTCGGCGACGACGTCTTCGCCCGCAGGCCGGTCGGCAGCGGGCCCTACCGCTTCGTCGAGCAGATGACGGGCTCGCACGTCACGTTCGAGGCCGTCGAGCGGCACTGGCGGATCGGGACGCCGCGCGGAGCGCGCCGGCTTCCCCGTCGTCTACCGCAACAACGACGCGCTCCTGCACCTCTGGTGGATCCTGCCCTGGGACAAGGCGCCCGTGCGCGACCGGCGCGTGCGCGAGGCGCTGAACCTGGCGATCGACCGCGCGGAGATCGCGGCCACGCTCTTCGGAGGCAAGGCGGAGCCGGCCGCGATCCCGTTCGGCCTCCCGCTCGGCTTCCGCGACGTGAAGTTCACCGAGCGGATGCCGTACGCCTTCGACCCGGCGCGCGCCCGCGCCCTGCTCGCCGAGGCCGGCTACCCGAGCGGCTTCCCCCTCGGCATCTTCGCCTACCAGCTCCCGGGCCTCCCCGAGGGCAAGGCGATGGCCGAGGCGGTGGCCGGCTACTGGCAGAAGATCGGCGTGCAGCCGCGCCTGATCCCCGTCGACTACCCGGCCTTCCGCAAGCAGTGGGTCGACCGGCTGGCGCCCGGCGCCGTCGGCTACTACAACCTGCCGAACCGCGACTGGATCGGCAGCTACACGCTCCTCGAGAAGTTCGCCCACACGCCCTCCCGGCCGACCGACACCGTCGCCGACGCGCCGATCGACGCCATGCTCGACGCGATCCTCCGCGAGACCGACCGCGAGAAGATCAACGCGCTCATGCGGCGGATCTACGCGCGCCTCCGCGGCGAGCACTACGGCGTCCCGATCGTCTACCTCCACACCCCCTACGTCACCAGCATGCGCCTCGGCCGGTGGAACCCGGGCTCGGTCATGCTCGATCTGAACATCGACTAGCTGGTCGCCGACCGCTGAGGGATGGCCCGCTTCCTCCTCGCGCGACTCGTCCAGTCGCTCGTCACGCTCCTCTTCCTCTCGGTCGTGATCTTCGCCCTCGCGCGCGCCACCGGCGACCCGCTCACGCTGGTCCTGCCGATGGTGGCGACGGAGGAGGACTTCGCCAACGCGCGGCGGGAGCTCGGCCTCGACCGGCCGCTGCCGGTGCAGTACGCGAAGTTCGTCGGCCGGCTGCTGGTCGGGGACTTCGGCACCTCGATCCGCTCCCGCCGCCCCGTGAACGAGCTGCTGGCGGAGCGCCTGCCGCCGTCCCTCGCCCTCGCCGGCTTCTCGATGGTGGTGAGCCTGGCGCTCGCCGTGCCGCTCGGCGTGCTCGCCGCCGCCCGCAAGGGCACCGCCGTGGACAGCGCCGCCAAGGTGGTCGCCGCGCTCGGCCAGTCGCTCCCGACGTTCTGGGTCGGGATCGTGCTGATCGAGGTGGTCGCCGGCCGGCTCCAGTGGCTCCCCGCCGGCGGCGACGGCACCCTCGCCCACTACGTGCTCCCGGGCTTCACGCTCGGCTGGTTCGTGATCGCGGGCCTCATGCGGCTCCTGCGCTCGTCGATGCTGGAGAGCCTCGGGGCCGAGTACGTGACGACGGCGCGGGCCAAGGGCGCGACGGAGGCGGCCGTCGTCTGGCGGCACGCGCTCCGGAACGCGCTGATCCCGGTGGTGACCTTCGCCGGCGTCTACCTCGCGATCCTGGTCACGGCGGCGATCGTCGTGGAGACCGTCTTCGCCTGGCCCGGCATGGGCCGGCTCGCCTACGAGGCGATCACCGGTCGCGACTTCCCGGTGATCCAGGCCGTGGTGCTGGTGACGGCCATGCTCGTGGTGGTCGTGAACCTCGCCGTCGACCTCGCCTGCGCGTGGATCGACCCGCGCATCCGGCTCCACGGGCGCCCGTGAAGCGCCCGCCCGTCCTCCCCGCCTTGGTGGTCGCCGGCTTCGTGCTGCTGGCGCTCGGGGCCGAGCTGGTGACCCCGGCCGATCCGTACGAGCAGTCGCTGCGCGCCCGCTTCACCCCGCCGGCGTGGGAGGCCGGGGGCACGCGGGCCCACCCGCTCGGCACCGACCGCCTCGGCCGGGACCTCCTCGCGCGCATCATCTTCGGCGCCCGCGTGTCGCTGGCGGCCGGCGTCCTCGCGGTGCTGCTGGCGGGGCTCGTGGGCGCCGCCGTCGGGCTCGTCGCCGGCTACCACCGCGGGCGCCTCGGGGCGCTGCTCATGCGGGTGACCGACGCCACGCTGAGCTTCCCGATCATCCTCCTCGCCCTCGTCCTCGCCGTCACGGTGGGCCCGAGCTTCGGCAACGTCGTGCTGGCGATCGCCGTCGTCCTCTGGGCGCGCTACGCGCGCGTCATCCACGGCGAGGTAGTGGCGCTGATGGAGCGCGACTTCATCGCCCAGGCGCGCGTGACGGGCTGTTCGCCGTGGCGGATCATCCTCGTGCACCTGTTCCCCAACACCCTCAACACGCTGCTCGTGCTCCTGAGCCTCCAGATCGGGTACGTGATCATCGTGGAGGCCTCGCTCTCCTTCCTGGGCGCGGGCATCCCGCCGCCGACGCCGGCGTGGGGCTCGATGGTCGCCGAGGGGCGCGAGTTCGTGACCAGCGCCTGGTGGGTGTCGTTCTTCCCCGGGCTCGCGATCCTGCTGGTCGTGCTGGCCTTCAACCTGCTGGGCGACTGGCTGCGCGACACCCTGGACCCGAAGCTCCGCCACCTCTAGCAGGCGGCTGGACACGAAAGCGCCGGCGCGGTTGAGGACCGCCGGGCCGACTGTATCCGATTCCGTGCAGTCCTCCCGTCCTCACGATGGCGGGGGGATTTCTCTTGTGCGCTCCCCTGCGGTCGACTATCTTCGAAGCCCACGAACAAAAGGGAGCGTCGCGGGCATGGCCATCGCTCTTCGGTCGAGCAGTCAGATCTCCTATCCCATCCCGTCCGCAGGTGCCCTCACGGCGACGCTGGCCGTCCGTGAAGCCGGTCCGGCCGGCGCTCCGAAGCCTCGGCTTCTCGACCGCGTGCGCGAGGCCATCCGGGCCGCCACTATAGCCGTCGCACCGAGAAGGCGTACGTCCAGTGGATCAAGCGGTTCATCTTCTTCCACGGTGAGCGCCACCCGGCTGAGATGGGCGCCGCCGCGGGCACCGCGTTCCTGACGTCGCTCGCCGTTCACGGCAAGGTCGCGGCCTCCACCCAGAACCAGGCCCTGAGCGCTCTGCTGTTCCTCTACCGCGAGGTGCTCGGCGTCGAGCTTCCGTGGCTCGACGACGTCGTCCGGGCCAAGCGGCCCCAGCATCTGCCCGTCGTCCTGACGCGTGACGAGGTCCGCGCCGTCCTGCAGCGGCTCGACGGCGTGCCACGGCTCATGGCGCTGCTGCTGTACGGTGCGGGACTTCGCCTGCTGGAATGCTGCCGCCTGCGCGTGAAGGACGTCGACTTCGC
>JACQCN010000226.1 GCA_016201575.1 Candidatus Rokuibacteriota bacterium
CCGTAGTTGCCGATGAGCGGGTAGGTCATGAGCACGATCTGCCCGCGGTACGAGGGATCGGTGAGGATCTCCTGGTACCCCGTCATCGACGTGTTGAAGACGACCTCGCCGGACGCCTCGCCCGTCGCCCCCAGCGCCTCGCCCCGGAAGACGCGCCCGTCCCGGAGCGCCAGGATCGCCGTCGTGCCCTGCCTCATCCCGTGAAGCCCCCTCCCGTTCTCCAGATGAGTTTACCGCCGACGATGGTGGCGGCCGGGGCGCCGCGCAGTCTCCAGCCGCCGAACGGCGTGTTCCGGCTCCTCGACTCGAAGCGCGACGGGTCGACCGTGACCTCGCGGCCGGGATCGAGGAGCGTGATGTCGGCCGGCGCGCCCGGCGCCAGCGTCCCGCCCGGCAGGTTGAGCACGCGGGCGGGGCCCGTGCTCATGCGGGCGACGAGCGTCGGCAAGTCGAGCAGCCCGGGGCGGACCAGCCGGTCCAGGAGGAGCGAGACCGCCGTCTCCAGGCCCACGATGCCGTTGGCCGCGCGGTCGTACTCGCCCTCCTTCTCGGCCAGCGCGTGGGGGGCGTGGTCGGTGGCCACGCAGTCGACGGTGCCGTCGGCAAGCCCTTCCACGAGCGCCTCGACGTCGCGCCGGCTCCGCAGCGGCGGGTTCATCTTCGTGTTCGGATCGTAGCCGCGGACCGCCTCGTCGGTGAGGACGAGGTGGTGCGGCGCGGCCTCCGCGGTCACGCGCACGCCCCGCGCCTTGGCCTCCCGCACGAGCCGGACCGCCCCCGCGGTCGACAGGTGGGCGATGTGGACGTGGGCGCCCGTCAGCTCGGCGAGGAGGATGTCGCGGGCCACCATCGTGTCCTCGGCGGCGGCTGGCGCGCCCTTGAGCCCGAGCTCCGTCGAGACGGTGCCCTCGTTCATGCATGCGCCGTGGCTCAGGGTCGTGTCCTCGGCGTGGCTGATCACCGGGCAGCCGAAGGGCAGCGTGTACTCCATCGCGCGCCGGTACAGCTCGGCGTTCATCACGGCCCGCCCGTCGTCGGAGAAGGCCACGCAGCCGGCCTCGGCCAGCTCGGCCAGCTCCGCCAGCTCCTTGCCGGCCAGCCCCCGGGTCACGGCGCCGATCGGGTAGACGCGGACGCTCGCCTCCGCCCGCGCCTTGGCCAGGATGTAGTCGGTCACCGCGCGGTTGTCGTTGACGGGGTCCGTGTTGGCCATGCCGCAGACGGCGGTGAAGCCGCCGGCGGCGGCCGCCCGGGTGCCGGTGCGGATCGTCTCCTTGTACTCGTAGCCCGGCTCGCGGAGATGCACGTGGATGTCGATCAGGCCCGGGCAGACGACGAGGCCGCCGGCGTCGAGGACCTCCGCGCCCTCGACGGCGCCGCGCTCGAGGCGGGCACCGGTCGCGGCGATCGTCCCGTCCTGGACGAGCACGTCCTGGACGGCGTCGGTGCCGGTCGCGGGATCGATGACGCGGCCGTTCCGGACGAGCAGCTTCATGCGGCCTCCTGGGTGACTCGCGTGCCCGCAAGCAGGAAGAGCACCGCCATCCGCACCGCCACGCCGTTCCCGGTCTGCTCGAGGATCACCGAGTAGGGCCCGTCGGCGACCTCCGGGGACAGCTCGACGCCGCGGTTCACGGGGCCGGGGTGCATGATCAGCACGTCCGCGCGGGCGCTGGCCCGCAGGCGGTCGAGCGTCAGCCCCCAGTAGCGCGAGTACTCGCGGAGCGAGGGGATGAGCCCCGCGGTCATGCGCTCCTGCTGCAGCCGCAGCATCATGATGACGTCGACGTCGCGGATCGCGTCCTCCAGCCGGTGGCTCACCTTCACCCCGAACTCCTGCACGTGCGGGGGGATCAGCGTCGGCGGGCCGGCCACGGTGACCGTCATCCCGAGCTTCCGCATGCCGTGGATGTTGGAGCGGGCCACCCGGCTGTGCGCGATGTCGCCCACGATCGCCACCTGGAGGCCGTCCAGGTGCCCCTTCCGCTCCCGGATCGTGAGGAGGTCGAGCAGGGCCTGGGTGGGGTGCTCGTGGGCCCCGTCGCCCGCGTTGACGACGCCGCACCGCAGGTGCCGCGCCAGCATCTCCGCGGCCCCCGCGGAGGAGTGGCGCACCACGACCACGTCCGGGCTCATCGCCTCGATGTTCCGCGCGGTGTCGAGGAGCGTCTCCCCCTTGCCGATGCTCGAGGTCGACGCCGCGAAGTTGATCACGTCGGCGGAGAGCCACTTGCCGGCGATCTCGAAGGAGGTGCGGGTGCGGGTCGACGGCTCGTAGAAGAGGTTGACGATGGTCTTCCCGCGCAGCGTGGGCACCTTCTTGATCTCGCGCCCGCCGATCTCCCGCAGCGAGGCGGCGGTGTCGATGACGAGCGTGATCTCGGCCGGGTCCAGCTCCTGGATCGTCAGCAGGTCCTTCCGCTTCCAGGCCATCCCTAGCCCTCCTCCGGCGCTTCGATGACGACGCGGTCCTCGCCGTCGTGCTCCTTGAGGCGCACCGCCACGCTTTCGCGGCGCGAGGTCGGCAGATTCTTGCCCACGTAGTCGGGGCGGATGGGCAGCTCGCGGTGCCCGCGGTCGATCAGGACGGCGAGCTGGATCATCTTCGGACGGCCGAGGTCGATGAGCGCGTCGAGGGCCGCCCGGATGCTGCGCCCCGTGAACAGCACGTCGTCGACCAGGATGACCGTCTTGCCCTTGATCGGGAAGGGGATGTCGGTGCCGCGCACGACCGGCTGGTCGGTCTTGAGGCCCAGGTCGTCGCGGTAGAGCGTGATGTCGAGGGTGCCGACGGGCACCTTGGTGCCGTCGATGGCGGCGATCCGCTCGGCCAAGCGCTGGGCGAGCGTCACGCCGCGGGTGCGGAGGCCGACGAAGACGAGGGCGGCGGCGCCGCCGTTCCGCTCGAGGATCTCGTGGCTGATGCGGGTGAGGGCCCGCTCGAGGGCCGCCTCGTCGAGCACCTGGGCCTTGATCACGCCAAGTTCCCCCCGGGGCAAAAAAAATGCCCCTCGCGGGGCTCGGGCACTCGGACGGCACTGGACGGCTTCATCGGGTCTCCTTGCGAGCCTCGCGGGGCTCGCTTAAAGGAGTTACAGGAACCTGTCTCACTTTACACGCGCGGCTCCGCGCGTGTCAAGGCATCCGGCCCGCGTCGGCGCGGTCGAGGGCGGCGAGCGCCCACTCGGCCTGCGCGCGCCTGGCCGGGTCGGGGTCGCGGTGCGCGATGCGCAGGAGCGCCGGGCGCGCCCGCGGATCCCCCTGCTCGGCCAGCGCGAAGGCCTCGCGGTCGCGGTTCTCGAACCAGCGCGTGTCGAAGGGCTGCACCGCGAGGTCGATCCGCTCCCAGTAGTACTGCAGCTCGGTCGAGCGCCAGCCCCGGTAGACCTCCTCCCAGGTGATCTGGCCGGTGTGGGCCAGGAGGTTCGAGGCGGCGATCGGCTGGGAGCGCGCCTGGTAGCGGTAGTCCACGGAGAGCCGCATCCGGTCCGGCGTCAGGTTCGGCAGCGCCCGATGGACCAGGTGGCTATGGAAGAGCAGCACGTCGCCCGCCCGGTAGTCGGCGGTGTGCCAGCGGTCGGGCAGCGTTGCGGGATCGACGGCCATCCCGCCGGCGCCGAGGCTCAGGTGGTACTCGTAGGGGCCGCCGCGATGGGTGCCGGCGTCGACGGCAAGGCCGCCCAGCTCGCGGGGCACGTCGCCGAGCGGGATCCAGGCGGTGTAGGTCTCGGCCGCGCCCTGGATGAACGGGTAGTCCTGGTGCGCGGGCGTCGTGTGGGCGAGGTTCTGCGGGAACTGGAGCCGGGCGATCTTGTTGGGATGCGGCAGTGCCGGCTCGCCCAGCACCGCCTCGGCGAGGGCGAGGAGCGCCGGGTGATGGGCGAGCGCGTGGAAGCTCTCGAGCGTCTGGACCTCCCGGTAGACGGCGATGAACGCAGGCTCGGGCTCGACGCCGGCGCGGGCGGGGTCGGCGCGGTCGTGGAGCGGATCGTCGCTCGCTCGAAGCCAGCCGGCGGCGGCAGCACGCCAGCACGTCTCGCCGCACGCGAGCGAGTTACCTCGCCCGAGAGCAGCCCGGCCAGGTAGAGGAAGCCGTCCCGGTCGAGCCGCGCGCGCAGCTCCCGGAGGTCGCGGAGCAGGTGATTCGCGGGCGATGGCTCGAGCGTGGTCATGGCTACCTCGGGGCGGCGATCGAGTAGGCCTTGATCTTGCGATAGAGGTGACTGCGCTCGATGCCCAGCTTCTCGGCGGTGCGCGTCATGTTCCAGTCGTTGGCCCGCAGCTCGCCGAGGATGTAGGCGCGCTCGAAGGCGTCGCGCGCCTCCTTCAGCGTGCGCTCCCGCGCCGTGTCGCCGGCCGGGGCGAGGTCCTTGGGGCGGAGCGGGGCGGGCAGGTCGTCGGGCCCGATGATGTCGCCGGGCGCCATGATGACCAGCCGCTCCACCATGTTCCGCAGCTCCCGCACGTTGCCGGGCCACTCGTAGGAGAGGAAGTAGGCGAGCGCCTCCACCGAGACCGTCTTGGCGCGCTTGCCGTTCTCGGCGGCGAAGCGGGCGGTGAAGTGGTTGATCAGGAGGGGGATGTCCTCCTTGCGCTCGCGCAGGGGCGGGACCTCGATCGGGATGACGTCGAGCCGGTAGAAGAGGTCGTCGCGGAACCGGCCCAGGGCGATCAGGTCCGGCAGGTTGTGGTTCGACGCCGCGATCACCCGTACGTCGACCCGGATCGTGTCCTTCCCGCCCACCCGCTCGAAGGCCTGCTCCTCGAGCGCCCGCAGCACCTTGGCCTGGGTCTTGAGCGACATGTCGCCGATCTCGTCGAGGAAGAGCGTGCCGGCGTGGGCCAGCTCGAACTTGCCCTTGCGGCGGGCGACCGCGCCCGTGAAGGCGCCCTTCTCGTGGCCGAACAGCTCGGACTCGATCAGCTCCTCGGGGATCGCCGCGCAGTTCACCTCCACGAAGGGTTGGGCGGCGCGGGTGGAGAGCTGGTGGATGGCCCGCGCCACCAGCTGCTTGCCGCTCCCGTTCTCGCCGTGGATGAGCACCCGGCCGTTGGTCGGCGCCGCCGTGGAGATCTGCTGGCGCAGGGCCTGCACCGCCGGGCTCTCGCCCACGATGTCCCACTCGAGGTCGAGCCGCTCGCGGAGCTGGGCGTTCTCCTGGGCCAGCCGGGCGTGCTCGAGGGCGCGGGCGGCGATCATGAGGGTCTTCTCGAGGGACAGCGGCTTCTCGATGAAGTCGTAGGCGCCGAGCTTGGTGGCGCGCACGGCGGTCTCGATGGTGCCGTGCCCGGAGATCATGACCACCGTCGCCTCCGGGCGCACGCGCTTGATCTTCTCCAGGGTCGCGAGGCCGTCCAGGCCCGACATCCAGATGTCGAGGAAGATCAGGTCGGGCGGCTCGTCGGCGACGCGCGCCAGCGCCTCGCCGCCGCTGCCGACCGCGGTCACGCGATAGCCCTCGTCCTCCAGGACGCCCTTGAGCGAGCTCTGGATGGCGGGCTCGTCGTCGACGATGAGGATGTGCTCGCCGGCCATGCCGCTCAGGTGGCCACGGGCGCTGGCTGGACGGCCGCCGCCGGCAGCTCGATGACGAAGCGGCTGCCCCGCGGCAGGTTGTCCTCGACCCAGATGGTGCCGCCGTGGTCGGAGACGATCTGGTGCACGATGGGCAGCCCGAGCCCCATACCCGTGGCCTTCGTCGAGAAGTAGGGGAGGAAGAGCTTCTCCTTGTCCTCGGGAACGATCCCGGCGCCGTCGTCGCTCACGGTCAGGCGCACCCGCCCGGCGTCCGGCGAGTAGCCCAGCTCGACGCAGACCGTGCCCGCGCCGGCCACGGCCTCCACCGCGTTGTCCACGAGGTTCAGGGTCGCGCGCTTGATCTGGTCGGGATCGATCGCCACCAGCGGCAGGTCGAGGGCGAAGCGGGTGGTGAGCGCCAGCCCGGGCTGCGACTCGCGGTAGAGCGCGAGCACGCCCTCCACCAGCTCCCGGAGGTCCGTCGGCTTCGGCGTGAGCGCCGGCATGCGGGCGAAGCGCGAGAACTCGTCCACGAGGTGCTTCAGCCCCTCGACCTCCTGGATGATCGTGCCCGTGCACTCCTCCAGGAGCCGCTTGTCCTCGCCCGGCCGGTCGCCGAGCCGGCGGCGCAGCCGCTGGGCGGAGAGCTGGATCGGCGTCAGCGGGTTCTTGATCTCGTGGGCGATCCGCTGCGCGACCTCGCGCCAGGCGGCCAGGCGCTGGGCGCGGAGCAGCTCGGTCAGGTCGTCGAAGACGAACACGACGCCCGCGTACTCGCCGTCCGGCCCCCGCAGCGCCGTGGCGGAGGCCAGGAGCGTGACGGCGGCGCCGTCGCGGCGGAGGCGCAGCTCGCGCTCCGTCGTCTCGTCCTTGCCGCGGCTCACGCGGTGGGCCAGCGCGACCACGTCGTCGAAGTCCGGGCTGGCGAAGACCTCGCGGAGCGACTGGCCGGGCGTGGCCGCGGTCAGGCCGAGCATGCGGGCCGCCGCCCGGTTCATGGTGGTGAGGCGGCCGGCCTGATCGAACGAGACGACGCCGGTGGCGATGGCCTCCAGCACTGTCTCCGTGTACCGGCGGCGTCCCTCCAGCTCCGCGTGCTTGGCCTGCAGGTCGAGGTAAGCCGCCTCCAGGCGGGTCTTGGACTGGGCGAGGTCGCCCGTCATGCGGTTGAACGAGTCCACGAGCAGGCCGATCTCGTCGTCGGCCCGCGCCTGGACGCGGTAGCTCAGGTTCCCCGCCGCGACCTCGCGCGTGCCCTCGACGAGCTGCTCGATCGGGCCGGTGATGCCGCGGGCCAGGTAGAGGCCGAACCAGGTGAACGAGAACACGATGATCAGGGTCATCAGCAGGAACATCAGGATGTAGATGCCCTTGATCGGGTTCTTCAGGAGCTTGAGCTGCTTGTACTCGGTGAAGGCCTGGGAGATGCCGCGGACCTTCGCCTCGAGCCGGTCCGCCACGTGGGTGGAGACGACCACCGCGCCGATCACCCGCCGCGCGGGCTCGGCCGACCACACGGGCGTCACCGCCTGGATCAGGTCGCCCGCCTGGATCTCCCGGACGGTCGTCACCTCCTGGCCGTCGAGCCCCTGGCGCACCTGGCGCGCGCTCACCTCGCTCGTCGGCAGGTCGCCCAGCACCGGGTCCTTCACGTGCACCAGCTCGTGACCGGCGGCGTTGAACACGGTGACCGCGCTCAGGCCGAGCTGGTCCTGCTGCTCCATCAGGTAGGCGGCCAGCGCCTCCCGGCGGTCCTCGCCGAGGAGGCCGTCGCGGACGATGGTCCGGGCGAGGTGTTGCCCGTGCCGGAGCGCGGTCGCCTCCAGGTTCTGGTAGTACGTCTGGGCCACCGACAGCGCCTGGTCGAGCGGGCGCTCCACCTGGGGCTTGAACCAGCTCTCGATCGACGTGTTGATGAAGTTCGACGCGATGATGAAGATCAGGATCGCCGGGGCCAGCGCCAGGGACAGGAAGGCGAGGACCAGCTTCGCCTTGAACTTGGACCCGATGACCTTCTGCCGCCGCTCGAAGGAGAGCTTGACGAGGTTGCGGAAGAGGAGCACCAGCAGGAGCAGGAAGACGATCAGGTTGAGGTTGAAGAGGGCGAACACCACGATGGTCGAGGCCACCGGGATGTCCGGCGTCCGGATCCCGAACTCGAAGGCGGTGGCCACCACGAGCAGGACGAGGAAGCCGCAGATGACGATGAGGTTACGCTTGCGGCGGTCCTGGGTGGTCACCGGCGATACCTCACTGGGTCCGGCTGGCCGTCATCAGCGACGAGAGGGTCCACGGCGTTTCCTCGGCCTCCCCGGACAGGCGGGTGAGGAACGTGTTGTTCCCGCTCAGCGCGGTCTCCGCCCGCACGCGCACGTAGAACAACTCGCTCGGCTTGAGCTGGGAGGCCGCCAGGAGCTTCAGCCCGCGCAGGTCGGAGAGCACGCGCTGGGCGTCCCGCAGCTCGCGCGAGGTGTAGGGCTCGCGCGTCTCCCCCGACAGGGAGGCGACCTTGAACTCCTTGGTGAGCACGTTGTAGACGAGCTGGCGCTCGATCGTCTCGGACAGGAGGAGCTTGTCCGGCCACATCCGCCGGTACCGCCACAGCTCGACCGTGAACCGCACGTGGCTCGGGATGCCGCTCTTGATGCTCTCGGTGAAGCTCGGGGGGATGGCCCCGAGCACCGCGACCTGGACGGTGACGTCCATGTCGTTGAGGTAGACGCTGAGGGTGCTGATCCGCAGCTCCGCCGCCGCCGGCGCCGACGATGCCACGATCAGGACGACCGCCAGGGAGACGCTCAGAACGGGAAGCCCACGCATACCGGCCGCCCGCATTATAGCGCCAGTCGGCGGGGGCCTGGACGGCCCCCTCCGAGCCTCCCCCAGGACAGAGTTGCGCCGGCGCCGCCGGCGCTCGTCAGTCGGGTCGCGCCTGCTTGTTGTCAGACGCCGTTCCCCGCGGGCTCGGTCCCCACGACAGGTGCCGTCGGAGAGCCACCGCTTCGAGCGCCGGCTTTTGCCGGCGCAACGACCCTTGGGCGATGCTCGAAGGGGGCCGTCGAGGCCCCCTTCGAGTGGATCTAGCGCGGATCATTCACGAATGTCGACGCCCAGCGGCGGGCGGGTCCTGTCGCGGCAGGCAGGCCCGTCCATCCTCGCTCGATACCCCACTCGCTGCGGGCGGGCGGGCTTGCCTGCCGCGCCACCCGCCCGGCTCCCCGTGGTGCCCTTCGTGAATACTGCGCGCTATTTTAGAGGGCGGCGAAGCCGGGGGCGGGCGCGAGGTCGGCGGTGCGCGCCACCAGCTTGGGCACCGCGCGCAGGCCCGGGCGGTCCAGGCCGTGGGCCTGGGCGAGGGCGCTCACAAGCTCGTAGTTCAGCGCGTGCCCCGCGTTCCGGGCGATGACGTGCCCGACGAGGGGGCGGCCGAGCAGGGCGAGGTGGCCGATCAGGTCGAGGGTCTTGTGCCGGACGAACTCGTCGCGGTAGCGGAGCTCGTTAAGGACGTTCCGCTTGCCCACCACGATCGCGTTCTCGAGCGAGCCGCCCTGGGCGAGGCCGTTCTTCCGGAGCGTCTCGACGTCCTTCAGGAACCCGTAGGTCCGCGCGGGGGCCAGTTCCTCGACGAAGAGCTTCTCGGTCGGCTCGCAGGAGATCGCCTGCATCCCGACCGCGGGATGGCTGCTGTCGAGCGTGTAGCTGATGCGGAAGCTGTCGGAGGGCAGCACCTGGAGCCAGCGCGAGTCGGTCCCGACCCGGATCGGCCGGACGATGACGAGCGGCCGGCGGCGCGCCGTGAGGGCGATCCGGCCCGCCGAGCGCAGCAGCGACACGAACGGCTGGGCGCTCCCGTCGGCGGCCGGGACCTCGATCCCGTCCACCCTGACGTCGAGGTTGTCGAGTCCGAGGCCGGCGGCGGCGGCCATGAGGTGCTCCACCGTGTGCACCCGCGTGCCGTTGACGCCGAGCGTGGTGGCGTAGTGGGAGTCGACGACGCTGCCTGGGAGCGCGGGGATGCGAGCTTGGTGGCCCACCACCCGGAAGACGATCCCGGAGTCAGCCGGCGCCGGTGAGAGGACGATCTTCGTGAGTTTTCCGGAGTGAAGCCCGATGCCCTCGAAGGTCACCGGCTTCTTGGTCGTCTGTTGGTAGGACATTACCGGCAGCCAGTTTAGCAAGCCAGATGCCACGGACCACCATTTCCGTATGCTGGTGATATCTCGAATATCCCTGTCTATTTCCTGATCCTGACCGTGGTCACGTGTTCCAGGAATGACACATGGAATTAGCGGCGACGTCTCGTTTTGGAGACGGTGAAGCCCTCATCTCCCCAGGTCGCCGAACCGGGACTGCAGGATGGCCACGACGGCGGGCCCTGCCGTTTCCGTGCGTAGGATGCTGGGACCGAGGCCTGCGACGACGAAGCCGCGCGATCGAGCCGCCTCGACCTCGGCCGCCGAGAGCCCGCCCTCCGGTCCGACCAGCACGGTGACCGGGCGGGGGGGCGCTTCCACCGCCGCGAGGACGGCGTCGAGGGGCCGCGCCTCCTCCTCCCACAGGCAGAGGCGGAGGCCGTCGGGCTCCTCGGCGGCGAGGAGCCCGGCGAGCGTCCGCGGCGCCTCGACGGGCGGGATCACGGCGCGGCCGCACTGCTTGGCCGCCTCCTTGGCCACGCGCTGCCAGCGCCGGAGCCGGTCGCGCCCGCGCGCCGGGTCGAGCCGCACGATCGTCCGCTCGGTGACGACCGGGACGATCCGGACCACGCCCAGCTCGACGCACGCGCGGATGATCGCCTCCAGCTTGTCCCCCTTGGGAATCCCCTGCGCCAGCGTGATCGCCAGCGGCGACTCGGCGCGCTTCGGCTCGACCGCGGTGATCGCGCCCTCGACGGCCCGGGGCGTCACCCGCTCGAGTCGGACCGTGAAGTGGGTGCCGTCGCCGTCGACGGCGGCGACGAGGTCACCCGGCCGCAGGCGGAGCGTCCGGGCGATGTGGCGCGCCTCCTCGGCGTCGAAGCTGACGCGTCCGCTCTCGATCGCCGCCCGCGGCAGGTAGAAGCGACCTCGGAGGGGGGCTCCGCCCCCCTTCCGAACCTCCCCCCGCTCGGTTGCGCCGGCGGAGCCGGCGCTCGACGCGTCGAGTCCAGGCGTGGCGGCGGGGCGTTCGGGGTGGTCGTCACACACGGCGGAAGAGCAGACTCGCCCACTCGTCGACGAGCTCGCGCTCGCCGACGCTGAACCCAACGCTGACCAGCGCCGTCGCGACCTCGTCGGCCTCGCGCTCGAGGATCCCGCCCACGATCAGCGCGCCGCGGGCCGCGACCAGCCCCGCGTAGCGGGCGGCCAGGCGCCGGTGGGCCGGCGCCAGCAGGTTCGCCATCACCAGGGGGAACGCGGGCGCGCGCACGGCGTCGGCATCGGCGATGACGCAGCGGACGCGGTCGGGAACGCCGTTCCGCGCCGCGTTGGCGACGGCGGCGGCGATCGCGTCCGGATCGCCGTCCACCGCCAGCACCTCCCGCACGCCGAGGTGGGCGGCCGCGATGGCGAGGATTCCCGATCCCGTGCCCACGTCGAGCGCGCGATCGAATCGCTCCCGCGCGGCGAGCCGCTCGATCAGCGCGAGGCAGCCGGCCGTGCTGCCGTGATGCCCGGTGCCGAACGCGCGCCCGGGCTCGATGACGATCGTGAGCCGCGAGGAGGCCGGGATCTCCCAGGGCGGCGCCACGAGCAGGCGCGCGCCGATCTCGATCGGGCGGAAGTGGGCCTTCCACGCCTCCGCCCACGGCTCGTCCTCCAGCGGCCGCACCGCCGGCGGGACGTCCTCGACGCGGTAGCCGAGCGCGCGCAGGCCGTCCAGGTACGCGCGCACCCGCCCGTCGAGCTCCCGGGGCACCGCGTCGGGCGGGAAGAAGGCGCGCAGGACGTCGTCCTCGACGACGCCGAGCGCGCCGAGCTCCCAGACGAAGTTGGTGAGGCCTTCGGAGATGGCCTCGGAGACGGGGACGGAGAGCTGCCAGTACGGCGGGGACATCACCCGCCGAGGATCTTCTTGACCCAGCCGCCCTCGTCCTGCATCGCCCGGTCGAACGCCTCCAGGGCCTCGCGCTGCTTGGCCGTGAGCTTCGACGGTACCTCGAGCACCACCTGGTAGCAGGCGTCGCCGTGGCCGCGGCCGCGGAGGTGGGGCATCCCCTTGCCCCGCAGGCGGAGCACCTGGCCCGGCTGGGTCCCGGGCGGCACCTTGAGCTTCCCCGTGCCGTCGAGGGTCGGCACCTCGACCTCGGCGCCGAGGGCGAGCTGGGGGAACGTGAGCGGCAGCTCGGCGTAGAGATCGGCGTCGCGCCGCGCGAACCGCTCGTGCTCCTGCACGCGGACGACGACGTACAGGTCGCCCGGCGGGCCGCCGCGAAGGCCGCCCGCGCCCTCCCCGGTGAGCCGCATCGGCATCCCGTCCTCGATGCCGGGCGGGATCTTGACCTGGAGCACGCGCTCGCGGCGCCCGCGTCCCTCGCCGCGGCACGTCTTGCACGGGTTCGTGACGATCTCGCCTTCGCCGCCGCAGCGCGGGCAGGTGCGGCCGACGGTGAGGAAGCCCTGGGTGAACCGCACCTCGCCGCGGCCCTGGCAGGTCGGGCAGGTCTCGCGCCGCCCGCCGCTCTCGACCCCGCTGCCGCCGCAGGCCTCGCACGTCTCCAGGCGCGGGATCTGGATCTTCGTCTCGACGCCGCTGGCCGCCTCCGCGAGCGTGATCTTCAGCTCGTACTGGAGGTCTTCGCCGCGGACGGCGCGGGCGCGCGCGCGGCCCCGGGCGCCGCCCGCGAAGAAGCCCTCGAAGATGTCCTCGAAGAGCGTGCCGAACCCCACGTCGGTGAACCCGCCCGCGCCTGGCGCCACGGTGCCGAACCGGTCGTAGTGGGCCCGCTTCTCGGAGTCGGAGAGGATGCCGTACGCCTCGCTGATCTCCTTGAAGCGGCTCTCCGCCTCGGCGCTTCCCGGGTTGCGGTCCGGGTGGTACTTCATCGCGAGCTGGCGGAAGGCCTTCTTGAGCTCGGCCTCGCTCGCGTCGCGGGAGACGCCGAGGACCTCGTAGTAGTCGCGCGGCACCGGGCTACGCGGCCTCGTCGGGTGGGGCGGCGACGGCGACCAGCGCGGGACGGAGGACGCGCCCGTTCAGCAGGTACCCGCGCGCGGTCTCGCCCACGACCGTGTTCTCGGGATGCGCGGAGGTGGCCACGCGCGCGACGGCCTCGTGCCGGTTGGGGTCGAAGGCGGCGCCCAGCGCCGAGTAGGGCTCGACCCCGAACTTCTCGAGGACCTTCAGCAGCTCGCGCTGGATCAGCTCGATGCCCTCGACCATCGTCGCCGCCTCGCCCCGGGCGCGGGCGGCGTCCAGGGCCCGGTCGAAGTTGTCGAGGACGGGCAGCAGGTCCCGGATCAGCGACTCGTTGGCGTAGCGGACGTACTCCTCGCGCTCGCGCTGGGACCGCCGCCGCGCGTTCTCCATCTCGGCCAGGACGCGCAGGTAGCGGTCGTTCTTCTCGTCGAGCTCGCGGCGGAGCTGCTCGAGCTCGGGGCTCGCCGCCTCCTCGGCCGAGGCGGGCTCCGGGGCGTCGGCGTGGGACAGGGGTCGATCATCCATAGTGCGAAAAATTATAGCAGGCCGGGCGGACCGGCCGCCGTCAGGAGGGGAGGTAGAGCTCGCGCCGGACGCGCGACAGCCGCTCGCTCATCTGCTGGGCCGCGTCGTCGACGATCGAGATGACCTGCGGGTAGGGCATCCGCCGCGGCCCCACGATCCCGAGGATGCCGAGCACCTGCCCCCGGTAGGTGTAGGCGGAGGTCACCAGCGTGCACTCCTGGAGCTCGAGCACCGGGTTCTCCTCGCCGATCGTGACCTGCACGCCCGCCCCCTGGACCAGTCCCGACAGCAGCTCGATCAGCCGGTCCTTCTGCTCGAAGGTGCGCAGCATCTGGCGCACGGCCGCGATGTCGAGAAACTCCGGGTGGTCGAGCATGTGGATCGCGCCCCGCACGTAGAGCGTCCGGTCGCGCAGGAGCCCGAGGATCTGCTCGACGAGGGCGCCGACGCGCGTGCGCAGGGGATCGAGCGGATCGGCGGGCGAGGCGTAATCGTCCAGCACTTCCTGGACGCTGCGGCCGCGCGCGCGGCGGGTGATCTCGCGCCCGATCTCACGGACCTCCTCGCGCCCGATGTGCGGCGGC
>JACQCN010000216.1 GCA_016201575.1 Candidatus Rokuibacteriota bacterium
CGCGGCGGACGGGACGAGGGGGGCCCACGGCGCGCGGCCCCGCGGGGACCGCCCCCTGCGCCACCCGCCCGGTCGCACCATCGCCGTTCGGGAATAATGCCGCCTAGCGAGAGGGGACGGAAGCGTAGATGTCGCGGATGCGCTTGTCGGCTTCCTGGAGCGCCCGCTCGATGTCCCAGCCGTCGACGATCACGCGCGCGCAGAGGTCGGTCAGCACGTTGGTGGCGACGACCTCGGCGGCGGCGGGCGTCACGGGCCCGGGGTAGCCCGGGGTGCGCGCGTGCTTCGGCGCCTCCAGCACCGCCTTGTAGGACTCGTTCTTCTGCCAGTACGGATCGCGGCGCAGGCGGTCGAAGACCGGCACCATCTGGCCCCACGACTGGCGCATGTACTTCCCGGCCTCGTCCGCCGACATGACGAAGCGGAGCAGGTCCTTGGCGAGGTCGGGATGCTTCGTGCTGGTGAACACGCTGAAGGAGAGGAGGAACACGTCGTGGTTGCGCCCGGCGGGGCCGGCCGGCTTCACCAGCATCAGCGTGTCCTTCAGCAGCGGGCGGCTCTCCTTCTCCAGCACGTAGTAGATGCTCGGGCCGTTGAAGGTCATCGCGATCTTGCCGTTCAGGAACGCCTCGTTGTTGCCGAACCCGGTCCACGCCATCGCGTCGGGGGGCACCGTCTTGTCCTTCGTGTAGATCTCGGTGGCCCAGCGGAGAACCGTGCGCCAGGTGTCGTTCATGATGGACTTGTAGCGGCCCTGCTCGTCGGCCCACCCGCCCCCGTAGGAGTAGAGCAGGGCCTGGAAGACGCCGTAGCCGTCGGCGCTCCGGTTCCAGCTCTGGCCGAGCGGGTAGTCCATCACGCCCTTGGCCTTGATCCGGCGGGCCGCGTCGCGCACCTCGTCCCACGTCTTCGGGTACGGCACGCCGGCCTTCTTGAACGCGTCCGTCCGCACGAAGAGCATGTCGGTGATGTAGTTGAAGGGCACGGCGTAGAAGCGGCCGTTGAAGCGGGTGGCGGGCAGCGCCGAGTCGAGCATGGGCCCGTTGGCCTTGACGAGGTCGTCGACGACGTCGGTGACGTCCTGGAGGCGCCCCATGCCGTGGTAGCGGGCGGGGCTGATGGTCTGGAGCTGGCCCACGTCCGGGAGCGAGTTGGTCTCGATGGCCGCCACGTACTTCGTCTCGATATCGTCGAAGGTGAAGTACTCGACGGCCGTGTCCACGTTCTTCCGGCGGCCCCACTCCGCGATGCTGGTCTCGATCGCCTTGTTGGCGTCGGGGACGTAGGTCCGCAGGAGCCAGATCCGGAGCTTCGGCTTCTGGGCGGAAGCCGGCCGGGGCGCGCACGGGAGCAGCAGGAGGAGCGCGAGCGAAACGAGGAGGGCGAGCCGGCGCGTCATCGTCGGCTCACGTGCCCATCGACGATCCGCCGGCCTGCGTCTGCAGCTCGTAGATCGACGTGTAGCCGCCCTCGAACGACGGCGGCATCCGCCACCCGCCCCCCGTCCGCCGGAACACCCGGGCCGGCGCGCCGCAGACGATGCGGCCGTAGAGCGGCGAACGCTGGGTGTCGGGCGTGAGCGGGATCGCGTCGGCCGCGCTGTAGGAGTTGATGAGGAGCCGGCGCGGCGCGTCCGACGTGTTCTCGGCCGAGCCGTGGACCGCGCGGTAGTGGTGGATGTGGATGCTGCCCGCGGGCAGCCGAAGCAATTGGGCGCGGGAGAGGTCGAGCCGCCGCAAGTCCTCGGCGTTGATGGCGCCCGTGAACCGGTCGCCCTCGTAATGGTCGTAAACCGGCCCGCGATGGCTGCCCGGCAGCACGGCGAGGCAGCCGTTCTCGGGGGTGGCGTCGTCGAGCAGGAGCCCCACCGCGAGCACGTCGTCGTTGGTGTGGGGGTAGAAGGCGCCGTCCTGGTGCCACTCGACCGGCGCCCCGATCTTCTCGCCCTTGAGGTTGAGCTTGCTGTGGTGGAGCTTCACGTCGGGGCCGATCAGTTGCGCCACGATCGCGGGGATCGGCGACTCGAGGGCGACCCGGCGATAGACCGGGTGGTTGTCGGCGGGGTTCTTGATCCGGCGGAGGACCGGCCGCTCGGCGCTGTGGCGCGGGTCCAGGTCGAACACGCCGTCGGTGCGGGAGACGCTCCG
>JACQCN010000217.1 GCA_016201575.1 Candidatus Rokuibacteriota bacterium
ACGACGACGCCGCAGCCGATGATGCAGCGCCGGCCCGCGTGCAGGATCCCCGAGGGGATCGACTGCAGCACGAACTTCTCCCGCCCCACCACGACCGTGTGGCCGGCGTTGTTGCCGCCCTGGTAGCGCACCACCACGTCGACGTGGGGCGTGAGGACGTCGACGATCTTGCCCTTGCCCTCGTCGCCCCACTGGGAGCCGACCACGATGATGTTAGACATCGAGGTATCTCTCCGGCGCCTCGAGCACGGCCGCGACGCTCCACTCCCGCGTGGCGCCGGCCGGCAGGGCGATCACGCGGACCTGGCCCGGCGCCATGCCCGCCGCGCCCACCACCAGGACGCGCCGCGCCCGCTGCTCGCGGGCGTAGGCCACCGACTCCTCCAGCCCCCGGGTGATGATGTCGCGGGCCACGGAGGCGCCGAGGTCGCGCAGGCGCCGCGCCAGCGAGAGGGCCGCCGTCTTCTCCGGCGTGAAGTCGATGACGAAGAAGTCGGGCCCGGCGAGCGGGACGGTCACGCCCTGCGTCTCCATGGCCAGCAGGACCCGGCCGACGTCGAAGGCGAAGCCCGTGGACGGGCACTCGTAGCCGAAGCGGCCGATCATCTGGTCGTAGCGCCCGCCGCCGGCGATGGAGGCGCCGAGCCCGGCCACGTAGGCCTCGAAGTGCACCCCGGAGTAGTAGTCGAAGCCGCGCACCTCCCCGAGGTCGAGGATCACCTGGTCGGCGAGGCCGTAGATCCGCACCAGGCGGTAGACCTCGGAGAGGCTCTCGAGGGCCCGCTCGGAGCGGGCGTTGCGCGCGAGCCGGCCGGCCCGGGCGAGGGCGTCGTCGCGGCCGACGAGCGTCGGCAGCGCGAGAAGCGCGTCGGCCAGGTGGGCGGCGGGGGCGATCTCGGTCACCAGTCGGTCGAGCGCGGAGGCGTCCTTGCGCAGGAGCGCCGTGTGCAGCTCCCGCGCGCGGCTCCGGTCGGTCTTGATCTCGTCGAGGAGGCCGCGCACGAACTCCGCCTGGCCCACGTCGATCTGGAAGCCCTGGAGGCCGAGCGCGCGCAGGCCCTCCACCGTCATCGCGATCATCTCGGCGTCGGCCTCCGGCTTCTCGAGCCCGACCAGCTCCACGCCCGCCTGGTAGAACTCCCGGTAGCGGCCGACCTGCGGCTCGTCGTAGCGGAACACGTTGGTCACGTAGGCGAGCCGGATCGGCCGCGGCTCGTCCCGGAGCCGCGTGGCCACGATCCGGGCGATCTGGGGCGTGACGTCGGCGCGCAGGGCGAGGAGGCGGCCGGTCTCCCGGTCGACCAGCTTGTACATCTTCTCCTGCAGCTCCACGTCGGTGCCGAGCGAGAGCACGTCGAAGTACTCGAACGACGGCGTGACGATCTCGCGGTAGCCCCAGGCGGTGAACACGCGGAGGAGCTGCGCCTCCACGTGCCGCTTGCGCGCCGCCTCGTCGGGCAGATAGAGCTTGGCGCCCTTGGGGAGCTGGATGTTCGCCGCGGGGTCAGGGCTCACGCGCCGGCTCCAGGTGCGAGAGCGTGTTCATCCGGTGCACGGTCGCGAAGCCGGGCCGGTACTCGATCTCGGAGATGCCGGCGGGCGTGGCGTGCACGGTCCACAGGCGCTCCGGGGAGAGCCCGAGCGCGTCGAGCACGATCAGCCGCACCACGATGCCGTGGCTCACGAGCACCGCGGTCCCGCCCGGGTGCGCGGCCCGCAGCCGCTCGATCCCGGCCCGTGCCCGCGCGTGGACCGTGGCCAGATCCTCGCCGCCGGGGAAGCGGACCCGGTGCGGCGCCGCCCGCCAGGCCTCGTACAGGTCGGCGAACGCCATCCGCACCTCCTTGGCCGTCAGCCCCTCCCACGCCCCGAACGACATCTCCCTGAACGCCTCGTCGGCCGTCACCGCCAGGCGGTGCGGCCTGGCGACGATCTCGGCCGTCTCCCGCGCGCGTCCGAGCGGGCTGGCGTAGACGACCGCCGGGCCCGCGCCGGCCAGCGCGCGCGCCACCTTCTCCGCCTGCTCCCGGCCCTCGGCCGACAGCGGCACCTCCTGCCATCCCTGGAAGCGACGGGCTCGATTCCACGACGTTTCCCCGTGTCGAACGAGGATCAACCGAAACGGACTCACAGACCGGATATTCTAGACCATCGAAGGGGGGTCTCGGCGGCCCCCTTCGAGCCTCCCCCGGAACCGATTGCGCCGGCAAAGCCGGCGCTCGATAGTCGAAGGGGGCCTCGACGGCCCCCTCCGAGCCTCCCCCGAGAACCGACTGGCGCCGGCCTAGCCGGCGCTCGAACACGCGGCGCCACTGGGCGCGATTGGTTCATACGCCCAAAGCCGGCGCTCGAAGTGAGTTACTCCCACGCGCTGCTCGAGGTCGGCCATACCGCGACCGCGCGGGCGAGACCCCGCACGCGACGCCGGCGTGGCCGCGTGGACCATACGAAGGCGGGTCGCGACTCAGCCGTTTCCTACAGCTTCACGAGCTTGGCCAGCACGATGTCGGCCATGGCGCGGATCTCGGCCAGCACGGCCTCGGGAATGGGGTCGTCCAGGTTCAGGATGGAGACGGCCCGCCCGCCCCGGCGCTCGCGCCCGAGCTGCATGCCCGCGATGTTGATGCTGTGGCGTCCGAGCAGCGTGCCGATCCGGCCCACCACGCCGGGCACGTCGAGGTTCGAGTAGACCAGCATCCACCCCTGGGGGACCGCCTCCAGCGGGTAACCGTCGACGCGGACGATGCGGGGCTCCCGCCGGTGGAAGACCGTCCCCGCCACGCTCCACTCGCCGCGATCCGTGGCGAGCGCCGCGCCGAGGAGGCTCGAGAAGTCCTGGGCCTCGGGCGCGGAGGTCTCGACCACCCGGAGCCCGCGCGCCTTGGCGATCAGCGCAGCGTTCACGTCGGTGACGCGTTCCTCGAGGATGACGTTGAGCAGCCCCTTGAGGAACGCGAGCTTGAGCGACTCCGTGGGCCGCTCCGTCAGCTCGCCGGCGTAGGAGAGGCGCACCTCGGCCATCCGCCCCTCGGCCATCTGGGCGAGGAAGGCGCCCAGCCGCTCGGCCAGCGTCAGGTAAGGGGCCAGCTCGCGCAGCGTCTCGGCGTCCGCCGACGGCATGTTCACCGCGTTCAGGACGACGCCGCGGGCGAGGACCCCGGCCACCTGCTCGGCGATGGCGAGGGCGACGGTGGTCTGCGCCTCCTCGGTGGACGCCG
>JACQCN010000195.1 GCA_016201575.1 Candidatus Rokuibacteriota bacterium
GGCGCGTTGTCGATCGACCCGTAGTCCCGCACCGCAATCTTCGCGTTCTTCGTGTGCAGCACCTTCGTGATCGCCGCCGTCAACGTCGTCTTGCCGTGGTCGATGTGCCCGATCGTCCCCACGTTCACGTGCGGCTTCGTCCGCTCGTACTTGGCCTTCGCCATGCGTCACGTCCTCCGTTTGGCGGTGCTCACGTATCCGAGACCGATGCTGGAGCCCATGTCCGGGATTGAACCGGAGACCTCGTCCTTACCAAGGACGCGCTCTGCCGACTGAGCTACATGGGCAGATTGATCTTCATGGGGGCCCCGACATGGCCCCCAAACCCCCAAACGCTCGGAGCGCCCCAGGAAACCTGTGGCGCTCCTCGACACTCTGGAGCGGGAAACGGGATTCGAACCCGCGACCCCCAGCTTGGAAGGCTGGCGCTCTACCGCTGAGCTATTCCCGCCCGTGACGATGGTGGGGAGGGGAGGATTTGAACCCCCGAAGGCGTACGCCAGCAGATTTACAGTCTGCCCCCTTTGGCCACTTGGGTACCTCCCCGAATCCGCCGGCATGCTCTTGAGAACTCCTTCACGAAGCTGGCGCTGGCGAAGGGACTTGAACCCCCGACCCACTGCTTACAAGGCAGTTGCTCTACCACTGAGCTACGCCAGCACAGACAAAACTTCACTTTAATTTCAAGCTTACATGAAGTCAAGACGATTTCTGACTTTTCAGAGCTCGCTGGCGGACGATTTCGTAGCACAGGACGGCCCCGGCCGCCCCGACGTTCAAGGAGCCGAGGTGCCCGGTCATGGGGATGGTGAGGAGCCCGTCGCAGGTCCGCTGGACGAGCGGCCTCAGCCCCTCGCCCTCGCTCCCCAGCACCAGGCAGACCGGGCCGGTCAGGTCGGTCGCCCACGGGGCCGCCCCTCCGGACGGCACTGCCCCGTAGACCCAGATCCCTTTCTTCTTGATCAGTTCCAGCGCGTTGACGAGGTTCGCCTCCCGGGCGACCCGGACGAACTCGAGGGCGCCCATGGCCACCCTGGCCGCGGCATCGGTGAGGCCGACCGCGTGGTGCCGGGGAACCACGACCCCGTGGACCCCCAGGGCGTCCGCGGTCCGCAGGAGGGCCCCGAGGTTCCGGGGGTCCTGCACCTGGTCGAGCGCCAGGAACAGCGCCGGCTCGCCGCGCTGGCCGGGAATCGAGAGAATGTCGTCGATATCGGCATACTCCGCCTGCGCGACGCGCGCCACCACTCCCTGGTGGTCCGGCGACCCCCCCATCGCGGTGAGCTGGTCGCGCGTGCGGAACGAGACCCGGACGCCGGCGCGGCGGGCCAGGGCAACGATCTCCTGGAGCGGCCCCCGGCCTCCCGCCAGCACCGCCACCTCCTCCGCGCGGCGCGACCCGCGGCGCAAGAGCTCGAGCACCGGATGGCGACCGCAGAGCGTGCCGTCTTCGGGTCGCGCGTCGCCCTTCACGACGGGAGGTCTGCTCGACCGCCCTCGACACCGGCGACGCTCCGCGGCCGCGGAGTCGCGTCTACCGAGGTTTGGCCGGTCGTGCCGACAACCTCATCACCAGCGACGCTCCGCTGGCGCGGAGCTTGCGATGTCGAACGCTCGGCTCCGGCTCGCGTCATTACCTGGGCGTCCACTTCCACCGCGTGCCGTGGGGCGTGTCCTCCGTGATGGCGCCGAGCGCGGCGATCTCCGAGCGCAGCGCGTCCGCGCGGCGCCAGTCCCGCCGTGCCCGCGCCCCGTCCCGGGCGCGGACCAGCGCCTCGATCCGCTCCGCGACCTCCCGCGGCGGGCCGGCGGGCTCGACGGGCTTCTGGAACAGGCCGAGCACGTGGCCGAGCGTGAGCAGCTCGTTGACACCCAGCAGGAACGGCCCCACCGGTCGCTCGTCGCGCTCCAGGGCATCGCGGTACGCGTGCAGCACCGACGCCATCTCGAAGAGCGCGGCGATGGCCTGGGGCGCGTTGAAGTCGTCGTCCATGGCCGCCTGGAAGCGCTCCCGCAGCGACCCGACCGTCCCCAGGAGGCCGTCGTCGGATCCC
The DNA here is from genome assembly GCA_016201575.1 of Candidatus Rokuibacteriota bacterium. GTDB lineage: Bacteria > Methylomirabilota > Methylomirabilia > Rokubacteriales > CSP1-6 > AR9. The sequence continues at coordinate 2,055 of JACQCN010000195.1, forward strand.
GGCGCCGGCGTGCCGCGGGAGGCCAGCCGGTCGGCGGCTTCCAGGAGCGCGCGGAACCGCTCGAGCGCCCGCCCCGCCTCGTCGATGCGCGCCTCGGCGAAGTCCAGGGGGTTCCGGTAATGCGTCCCGAGCAGGTAGAGCCGCAGTGCCTCGGGATCGTGCCGGCGCGCGAGGTCCTTGATGGTGAGCGTGTTGCCGAGGGACTTGGACATCTTCTGGGCGCCGAGGTTGGCCAGCCCGTTGTGGATCCAGAAGCGCGCGAACGGCCGGCCCGTCGCCCCCTCGGACTGGGCGATCTCGTTCTCGTGGTGCGGGAAGATCAGGTCCTCGCCGCCGCCGTGGATGTCGAAGGTCTCGCCGAGATACTGCATCGACATCGCCGAGCACTCGACGTGCCAGCCCGGCCGGCCCGGCCCCCAGGGGCTCTCCCAGGCGGGCTCGCCCGGCTTGGACGCCTTCCACAGCGCGAAGTCCAGCGGGTCGCGCTTGCGCTCGTCCACCTCGACCCGGGCGCCGGCCACCAGGTCCTCGAGCTTCTTCCCCGAGAGCTTGCCGTAGCCGGGGAACTTGCGGATCTCGAAGAACACGTCGCCGTCCACGGCGTAGGCGACGCCCTTGGCGACGAGCCGCTGGATGAGCTGGATCATGCGCGGGACGTGCTCGGTGGCCTTCGGCTCCTCGTCCGCGGGCGCCACGCCGATGGCCGCCATGTCCGCGTGGTACTCCTCGATGTTCCGCTCGGAGACGAGGGAGGGCGGCACGCCTTCCTCGTTCGCCCGCCGGATGATCTTGTCGTCGACGTCGGTGAAGTTCTTGACGAACCGCACCTGGTAGCCGCGGTAGGCGAGGTAGCGCCGGATCACGTCGAACACGATGGCGCTCCGCGCGTGGCCGGCGTGGGAGAGGTCGTACACGGTGACGCCGCAGACGTACATCCGCACCGTGTCACCGGCGAGCGGGCGGAACTCCTCCTTCCGCCGGGTGAGGGTGTTGTAGATCACGACGCGGCCGTGCTCCCCCGGCGTCGAGCCGGCGCTCGAAGCGTCCCGGGGCTGGCGCGTACGGCCCGCGTCCGTCACGCGGGCACCTCCACGCTGGCGACGGCCATGGCGGCGATGCCCTCGCGGCGGCCGGCGAGGCCGAGGTGCTCGGGGCTCTTGGCCTTCACGCTGACCCGGCTCGCGTCCAGGTCCAGGGTGTCGGCGAGCCGCTTGGCCATCTCGGGCAGGAACGGCGCCAGCCGGGGCGCCTGCGCCAGCACGGTCGCGTCCACGTTGACGACGGTCCCCCCCCGGGCGCCGATCATCGCCTTGACCTCCGCGAGCAGCCGGAGGCTCGCGATCCCCCGGTATCGCGGATCCGTGTCGGGGAAGTGGCGCCCGAGGTCCCCGAGCGCGAGGGCCCCGAGGAGCGCCTCGCAGACGGCGTGGGTCAGCACGTCGGCGTCCGAGTGCCCGCCGAGGCCGAGGTCGGACGGCACGGTGACGCCGCCGAGCACGAGCGGCCGATCGGCCACCAGCGGGTGCACGTCGATCCCGAAGCCCACCCGGTTCATGCGCGCGCCCGGGCCTTCCGCAGATCTGCCGGCGTGGTGATCTTGATGTTCTCCTCGAGCCCCCGCACGACGCGCACCCGGTGCCCCAGCCGCTCGACGAGCATCGCCTCGTCGGTGCCCACGAAGCCGTCGCGGTGGGCCTTGTCGTGCGCCTCTCGCAGCAGGTCGGCCCGGAACGCCTGCGGCGTCTGCACCGCCCACAGCGCGCTCCGGTCGACGGTCGTCTCCACGTACTCGTCGACCACGCGCTTGACCGTCTCCTTCACGGGCAGGGCGCAGATCGCCGCGCCGTCCCGCCGCGCCGCCTCGATCACGGCGGTGATCAGCGCCGTCGTGACGAAGGGCCGCACCGCGTCGTGCACGAGCACGACGTCGGCGCCGGCCGGCACCGCCGCCAGGCCGAGCCGCACCGAGTCCTGGCGCTCCCGTCCCCCGGGGACGACGGCGACGGGAACGCGCCGCGCGAGCGGACGCAGCAGGCGCTCGGCGCGCCGCACGTGGGTGGCCGGGGCGACCACCACGATCGAGCCGATCGCCGGGTGACGGGCGAAGTGCCCGGCGGTGAGCAGCAGGATCGGCGCCGGCGCCAGCCGCCGGAACTGCTTCGGCGTGCGCCCACCCATGCGGGCGCCGGAGCCGGCGGCGGGGATGACCGCCGCGACGGACCGACCGGAGGCCTCGCGTCGCACCTCGGTCACCCGGGGGCGGGCCCCGACGAGATCCGCGAGCTTCCCGCCAGCTCCTCTTCCCGCAGGCGGGTGAAGATCATCCGACCCGCCGTCGTCTGGAGCACGCTCGTCACGGTGACGTCGACGCTCTGGCCGAGGTGCTTCTTGCCGTGGTCGACGACCACCATGGTGCCGTCGTCCAGGTAGCCGACGCCCTGCCCCGCCTCCTTGCCTTCCTTGAGCACGCGCACGTGCATCAGCTCGCCGGGCAGGACCACGGGCTTCAGCGAGTTGGCCAGGTCGTTGATGTTCAGCACCGGCACGCCGCTCAGCTCCGCCATCTTGTTGAGGTTGTAGTCGTTGGTCAGGACCTTGCCGCCGAGGATCTTCGCCAGCTCGATCAGCTTGCGGTCCACCTCTCCGATCTGGGGGAAGTCGAGGTCGTGGATCTTCACGGTCACCTTGGAGATGCGCTGCAGCCGCTGCAGCACGTCGAAGCCCCGCTTGCCGCGGTTGCGCTTCAGGCCGTCGCCCGAGTCCGCCACCTGCTGGAGCTCGCGCAGGACGAACTGCGGCACCACC
>JACQCN010000196.1 GCA_016201575.1 Candidatus Rokuibacteriota bacterium
CAGACTTTCGGCGGACACAGCCGTGGGCGAAGGCGAGCCGGCATTATTCACGAACGGCGATAGCGCGACCGGGCGGGTGGCGCAGGGTGCGGTCCCCGCGGGGCCGCGCGCAGTGGGCCTCCCTCGTCCCGTCCGCCGCGCGCCGCGCGGCGGACGGGCGAGTGGGTGACGGAGCCGGACCTGCGGGGGCTGCGCCCTGCGCCAGGACCCGCCCGCCACACGCGACGACCGTTCGGGAATAATGCGGGCTAGCGGGCCTTCTCTTCGCCGAACACCGCCCGCAGGACGTCGTAGGCCTTGCGGATCTCCTCCGGTCGCCGCCGATCGTTCAGCAGCGCGTAGACCCTCTCGGCCTCTTCGCTTGGCAGGCTGGGCCGGTCGGGACGGACGTCGGTGAGCTCGCGGAGCGGGATGCCGAGCGCGACGGCCACGCGGTAGAGGCTGTCGACCGAGATCGACTTCTCGGCTCGCTCCACCTCGCCGATGAACTTGCCGCTGAGGCTCGACTGCTCCCCCAGCGTCTCCTGGCTCCAACCCTGCTGCTTCCGCAGCGCGCGGATCCGCTGCCCGAGGAACTTGCGAACGTGGCGCACCTGGCTCTTCCCCTTTTCCATGGCCGTTACCCTTTGACGTGCGTGCTCGACAGCGCCTTCACGCGGACGGCGATCGAGCGGGCGAATCCGGCCGCGAGAGTTCGATGACGGAAAGTGACCGGCGCGCTGCCACGGAGGGGCGCGGCCCCAACGGCGCGGCGAGCGCGGCCTCGGGCAACGCTCAGATTTTTCTCCTCGTTTTGCGTGGCACCGCTCTTGCTACCTCCAGTCTGTGCGCTCGGGAAGTCAACCTTACACAAGGTCGAGCCGGCGTCTCGGGCGCGGCACGGCGGGGCGGGAAACCGCCCCGCCTGCTCATCACTTCCGCAGCGCCTTCAACGCGTCATCGATCGCCGCCCGGAAGTTCTCGATCGGATGGGCGCCGACCAGGCGCGGTCCGCTCAGGGGGAACCTGAGCTTCCCCGGCACGACGACGAAGGTCGGGGTGGCGTGGATGCCCAGGTCGATCGCCAGCTCGATGTCCTCGTCGACCTCCCGGGCGAACTCGCGCCGGACCAGGCAGCGCGCGAAGGCGGCCGGGTCGAGCCCGATCTCGACGGAATACTGGAGCAGGCGAGCCCGGTCGAAGGCGGGCTGGTTGGCGTAGAGGCGGTCGTGGTAGGCCCAGTAGCGTCCCACCGCCCCCGCGCAGCGCGCCGCCTCGTGGGCCGACCGCGCGAGCGGGTGGCGGCGAAGCGGCAGATCCTTGTAGACGAGGCGGACCTTGCCGGCGTATTCCTTCATGATCTCGTCCAGCGTCCGCTGGACCCGCTTGCAGAAGGGTCACTGGTAGTCGGAGAACTCCACGATGCTGACTGGGGCGTCCGCCGGGCCCTTGACCATGGCGGGATCGATGCCGACCTCGCTCTGGCCCCGGGCAGGGGTCGCGGGCAGCAGCAGGAGGACGCCGAGGGCGGCCGCGGCGAGGCGGGGGCCGGGGATCAGGCCGCGCGGCCCTCTTCGGACAGCGCGGTGATGATGTAGGTGCCGCTCTTCTCGTCGCGCTCGAGCGTGACGATCTTCTGCTTGGCCGCCTCCTCGAGGAGCTTCGAGAAGGTCGAGTACCCGTAGTAGGACTCGTTGAAGGCGGGGTTCTTGCGGATCATCGTCTGCTTGACCATCGAGCCCCACAGCGTCTCCTTGTTCTCGCGCTGCAGGGCCTGGATGGCGTCGATGAGCTGCGAGAAGGCCTCCGCCTTCTTCTCGGGGAGCCCGCGCAGGATGTGCGTCTTCTTGCTCTCGCGGATCAGGTCCTCGTAGAAGATGAACTCGTCGCAGTTGCCGACGAGCAGCTCCGACGAGGAGGACTTGACGCCCAGCCCGATCACGTAGCGGTCGTTCTCCCGGAGCTTCGAGACGAGCGGGGAGAAGTCCGAGTCGCCCGAGACGAGCGCGAAGGTGTCGATGTGGCTCTTGCCGTAGGCGAGGTCCAGGGCATCGACGACCATCCGGATGTCGGCGGAGTTCTTGCCGCTGTAGCGGCTCTGGGGGACATCGATCAGCTCGATGGCGTTCTCGTGGAAGGGGCGCTTGTACTCGACGAAGCGGTTCCAGTCCGCGTACGCCCGCCGGACCATGATCTTGCCCTTCTCGACGAGCCGCTCGAGGACGAGCTTGATCTCGAACCCCTTGTACTGCGCCTCCTTGACCCCACGGGCGATGTTCTCGAAGTCGATGAACAGCGCCAGCTTCCGTTCTTCGTTCAACCTGTTCGTACGTTCCTTCCTTCCCGGGGGACAGCCGGCCGCTGTCTACCGCGTGTGTGTAAAACAATCTATTATAGTGCGATGCGTCGAACACGACCAAGATGATCGGCCCGCGAATCTCCCCGCGCGCCCGGGGAGTCTCGGGGGCAGGAGGGTAGTGACCGCCGTGAAGCCCGTCGACCCCGCACTCGCCGCCCGCGTCCCGCCCGGCCAGACCCTCACGACCAAGTGGCCGGTGCTCACCTACGGCACGACGCCCCGCCTCAACCCCGGCACCTGGACCTTCCGGTGCTTCGGGCTGGTCGAGGAGGAGGTCTCCTGGACCTGGGCGGAGTTCTCGAAGCTGCCGACGACGACGGTGACGTGCGACATCCACTGCGTGACCCGCTGGTCGCGGCTGGACAACCGCTTCGAGGGCGTGCCCATCCGGGAGATCGTGAAACGCGTCCGGGTCAAGCCGGAGGCGAAGTACGTCCTGGTGCACGCCGACCCCGACTACACCACCAACCTGCCGCTCGAGGAGCTGCTGGACGAGGACGTGCTCCTGGCGGTGCGGCACGACGGCAAGCCGCTCGAGCCGGAGCACGGCGGGCCGCTCCGTCTGGTGGTGCCGAAGCTCTACTTCTGGAAGAGCGCCAAGTGGCTGCGCGCCTTCGAGTTCCTCGAGGTCAACCCGCCCGGCTTCTGGGAGCAGAACGGCTACCACATGCACGCGGACCCCTGGGGCGAGGAGCGCTACTCGGACCAGGAGACCAACGCCATGCAGAAGATGCGGGCCGAGGCCGCGCGCAAGCTCCGCGACCGCTAGCCGGAGCGACCGAGCGTAGCGCCTGGACGGCCCCTTCGCCAAGCTGTTACGATCGCTTCCGTGAGCCACGATCACCGCGAGACGGCGGCCGCGCGCTCGCGCGGCGTGCTCATCGGCACGCTCGTCCTCACGGGCAGCCTGCTGGTGGTGGAGGTCGCCGGCGGGCTCTGGACCGGAAGCCTCGCCCTCCTCGCCGACGCCGCCCACATGCTGACCGACGTCGGCGGCCTGGCCCTCGCCCTCTTCGCCATCTGGATCGCCGCGCGCCCGCCCACGCCCGAGAAGACGTACGGATACTACCGGGTCGAGATCCTGGCCGCCCTCGTCAACGCGCTCGTCCTGCTCGTCGTCGCCGGCGCGATCCTGTTCGAGGCCTGGCAGCGGATCCTGACGCCGCCCGAGATCCTGGCCGGCCCGATGCTCGCCGTCGCCGTCCTCGGCTTCGCCGCGAACCTGGCCGGCGCGTGGCTGCTCCACCACGGCGCCCGGGCCAGCCTGAACGTGCGCGCGGCCTACCTGGAGGTCCTGAGCGACGCGCTGGCGTCGCTGGGCGTCATCGTGGCCGGCGTCGTCGTCCTGCTGACCGGCTGGCTGGCCGCCGACCCGCTGGTGAGCGCCGCCATCGGCATCTTCATCGTGCCGCGCACCTGGGGGCTCCTGCGCCAGGCCGTGAACGTGCTGCTCGAGGGCACGCCCGCCCACCTCGAGCTCGGCGAGATCGAGCGGGCCATCGAGGAGACGCCGGGCGTGCGGCGCGTGCACGACCTGCACGTGTGGACGCTCACGTCGGGCCGCGAGGCCATGAGCGCCCACGTGGTGGTCGGCGACCTGGCCGGGGGCGAGCGCCTGCTCGAGCGGCTGCACGCGCTCCTCCACGCGCGCTTCGGAGTCGACCACACCACGATCCAGCTCGAGACGGAGCCGCCGCCCGTGCTCACGATCAAGTCGGGGCTGTGATACGCTTTCGGGTCGCGGGCCGAACGACGATCGAGCCACGAGGGGATACACATGGCAACGTTTGCGCTGGCTGAGAAGGCCATCCTCCTGAACCCCGCCGACGACGTGATGATCGCCAAGGCCAACATCCCGGCGGGGACGATCATCGAGGACGGCGGCACGCGGGTCGAGGTCCGCCAGGACATCCGGGCCGGCCACAAGATCGCCCGCCGCCCGGCGCAGAGCGGCGCGCCGGTGCGTCGCTACGGGCAGATCATCGGCTTCGCCACCCAGGACATCGCGGTGGGCGACCACGTGCACGTCCACAACCTCGCCGTGGGCGAGCTCCGGCAGACCTACGAGGTCGGCGTCGACGTCAAGCCCGTGACCTACTACCCGCCCGAGAAGATGCGGTACTTCGAGGGCTACCAGCGGGCGGACGGCAAGGTGGGCACCCGGAACTACGTCGCCGTCATCTCCACCGTCAACTGCTCGGCCAGCGTGAGCCAGTTCGTGCGCGAGAAGTTCCGCGACGTCTCCACGTACTACCCGAACGTCGACGGCGTCATCGCGGTGACGCACAAGTCGGGCTGCGGCCAGGTGCTGAACAGCGAGGACCACTGGGCGCTCCAGCGCGTGCTCGCCGGCTACGCCCGGCACCCGAACGTCGCCGCCTACGTGGTGATCGGCCTCGGCTGCGAGGTCAACCAGGCGGCGGTGATGGTCGACAAGCAGCGGATGACCGTGAACGGGACCGCGGACAAGCCGACGGTCATCACGATCCAGGAGTCGGGCGGCGTCCGGAAGACGGTCGACGCGGCGGTCCAGGCCATCGCCCGCGTGCTGCCCCAGGCCAACGAGGCCCGGCGGACGAAGCAGCCGGTGTCCGAGCTGCTCCTCGCCACCAACTGCGGCGGCTCCGACGGCAACTCCGGCATCACCGCCAACCCGGCGCTCGGCTGGGCCGTCGACGAGCTGGTCCGCTATGGCGGCACCGGCGTCCTCGCGGAGACGACGGAGATCTACGGGGCCGAGCAGCTCCTGATCCGCCGCGCCGTCAACGAGTGCGTGGCCAAGAAGCTCCTGGAGCGGTTCGAGTGGTGGCTCCAGCATCTGGCGGCGCGCGGCGGCGAGATGGACAACAACCCCGCGCCCGGCAACAAGGCCGGCGGGCTCACGACGGTGTACGAGAAGTCGCTCGGCGGCGTGACCAAGGGCGGCACCACGCCGCTGATGGACGTCTTCTGCTACGGCGAGCCGATCACCACCCGGGGCTTCGTTTTCATGGACACGCCCGGGCACGATCCGGTGTCGATCACCGGGCTGGTCGCCGGCGGCGCCAACATCATCTGCTTCACCACCGGCCGCGGCTCCGTCTTCGGCTGCAAGCCCGTGCCCTCGATCAAGCTCGCGACCAACTCGATCATGTACCGGCACATGGAAGACGACATGGACATCAACTGCGGCGTCATCCTGGAGGGCGCGCCGCTCGAGATGGTCGGGCGGCAGATCTTCGAGGAGGTGATCGCGGTGGCGTCCGGGAAGAAGAGCAAGAGCGAGCTGAGCGGGGTCGGGGAGGAAGAGTTCGCGCCCTGGATGATCGGGCCGGTGCTCTAGAAACTTATGGGCCGCTCCACGTTGGCCGCTCCCGGTGGGGAGGCGCGCCAGGCGGAGCGGCCCGATTCGCGCTCTACCAGTTCCGCAGCGCCCGCATCCGCACCCGCACCGGCTCGAGCCGGAACAGCAGGAAGACCCACCCGAACGGCACGATGAGGGCCACGGCCGCCCAGAAGAGGTTGTCGGACCGCGTCAGCGACTCCCTCAGGTTCAGGTCCTGCCTCCACATCGTGCGCATTGTGCTGATCGCTCGTCTCACTGTCCGTCTCCTCCGCACCAAGTTGTGCACCGCTGGGCGGGGAGAATAGCAAGGAGGGTGCCGCACTCGGAAGTACATGGAAAATAGAGAAAGTCAGCCCGAAAACCCCGTCCCCGGGCCCGGTCTGGCATGCAGATTCGCCCCAAAAATGCCAGGCTGGCTGCCAGAGCGGGGTGATGCAATGTATTCGAGCGCCGTCTCCGCCGGCGCAACTCGGTTCTGGGGGAGGTGTCGGGAGGGGGCCGTCGAGACCACCTCCGATTGGACTAGGACTGGACGACGGTGACGACGAGACCCGCGGAAGCGAGGATGTTGCCGACGCGGACGCACTCCCCCTCGGGGGCGACCTTGACCACGGCCTTGCCGGTGTTGTGCACCTGCCAGGCGATCTTCCAGCCCCCGTCCTCCGAGCACGCGATCGCCTTCATGAGCTGCTTCACCACCTCGGCGAAAGTATGGCAGTCGCAGTTGTGGAGGATGGTCAGCCAGGGCGGCGCCACCGCCGCGTCGCTCTGATCAGTCTCCCTGGGCTGGGTTTTCAGGCGCTCCGCGTGGGCCATGCGAGCCTATTTTCCACGGGCGAACTCGAGAGCGGCAAGAAATAACGTGTTCGCGCCGTCCTCGATGTCGTCGATCGGCGTGAACTCCTCCTCGCAGTGGCTCCGCCCGCCCCGGGAGGGGACGAAGATCATGCCCGCCGGGCCGAGGGTGGCCATGTACTGCGCGTCGTGACCCGCCCCCGAGCGGATCCGCCGGTGCCGGGCCCCGCACGCCTGGGCGGCCCGCTCGATCGTGTCGACCACGGCGGCGTCGAACGGCGTGCAGGGGACCCGCCAGTAGTGCTCGACCTCGCCGCGCACGCCCTCGCGCGTGCAGGCGTCCTCGACCACCCGCTCGATCATGAGAAGGGCGCGGTCCAGGGTCGCGTCGAGCGGGTCGCGGACGTCGATCGAGAGGGTGACCCGGCCCGGGATCGCGTTCGTGATGTTGGGGGAGACCGCGAGGTGGCCCACCGTGGCGACCATGTCGCCGCCGACGATGTCCCGGGCCATGCGGCGGACGCCGAGGACGATCTCGGCCGCGGCCACCAGGGCGTCGTGGCGCGTGCGCATGGGCGTCGGCCCCGCGTGGTCCTGCGTGCCGTGGATCGTGACCCGCGACCAGGCGATGGCGACGATGCCTTCCACGACGCCCACCGAGCGCCCCTCCTCCTCGAGGAACGGTCCCTGCTCGATGTGGAGCTCGAGGTAGGCGCGCAGGGGCCGGGGCGCGCAGGGCTCCGGGCCGAGGTAGCCGATGCGCTCGAGCTCGTCGAGGAGACGGATCCCGTCCCGGTCGCGGGCGTTGTAGGCGTCCTCGAGCGCGATCTTCCCCGCCATGACCCCGCTGGCGATCATCGCGGGCTGGAAGCGGGCGCCCTCCTCGTTGGTGAAGATCGCGAGGGTGACGGGGTGCCGCGTGCGGATCCCGTGGTCGTTCAGCGAGCGGATCGCCTCCAGCGCGCAGAGCACGCCGAGCTGGCCGTCGTACTTGCCCCCGGTCGGGACGGAGTCCACGTGCGAGCCCATCATCACCGGCGGGAGGGGCTCCGCGCCCGCGCGCTCGCCGAAGATGTTGCCCATGCGGTCGACGGTGACTCGGAGCCCCGCCGCCCGCATCCACTCCACCATCAGGTCCCGCGCGCGCCGGTCCTCGTCGCTGAGGGCCAGCCGCGTGAGCCCGCCGTTCTTGGTCTCGCCGATGCGCCCGAGATCCGCGATGCTGCGCTCGAGCCGTTGCCGGTCGATCTTCATGTCCGCTCCCGGTGGGTGCGACCTCGCGCGTATTGTACGGCAGGACCGGCGGGCCGGCGCTACGAGGCGGGGCGCCCAGGTTGAAGGGGGTCTCCTCTCGAAGGTGTCACGGCAGCGGCGGGCCGCCGGGGCTTCGGGACGATTCGCGGGGACCTCGCGTCGCGCGAGGAGAAAGCCCTTTGCGAACTCCTCCTGAGCGATCATGGCGAGAAAGTACGCGGTAGCCGGTGGCTCGTTCAGATCGAGGAAGTCCACGTCCTCGAGCAGGCGTCGCCCGTTGGTCAGGCAAGCGCGAATCGCATCGGCCATCCGATCGCCCACTTCGCTCAGCCTCTCGGATCAAGCGCCTAACGCCGGGATCAGCCGCGGCCGAAGGCCGTCGGCCGCATGCCGAGGTTATGCGATCTGCCGTTGACCATGATATCCAAGTTCTTGTATGCTAAGGCATGACGGAAAAGCCCTTGATCTGGCTCGGGGACTCCCGAGAAACGATCACGGCCTTTTCGGACGATGTTCGGCGGATTGCAGGGTTTCAGCTCTGGCGCGTACAGCGTGGGCTTGACCCGAACGACTGGAAGCCGATGCCCAGCGTAGGGCTCGGCGTGCAGGAGATCCGCATTCACACCGGCGCCGAGCATCGTGTGCTCTACATCGCGAGTTCGCCGAGGCGGTCTACGTGCTGCACGCGTTTGAGAAGCGAACGAGGCGGACGCCGAGGGACGACCTCGATCTCGCCAAGCAGCGCCTGCGGTTGCTCATCAACCAGCGGGCGCGCCGGAAGGGATAGGTGCTCTGTGAAGAAGGTGAAGGTGACCCGGTCGAGCGGGAACGTCTTCCGCGATCTCGGCTTCTCACCCGAGGAGGCCGAGTATCTCAAGGTCCGCGCAGAACTGATGGTGAAGCTGCAGAAGGTGATCACCGCGCGTGGATTGAAGCAGGCCGCGGCTGCCGAGCTTCTGGGCGTCACCCAGCCTCGGGTTAGCGATTTGATGCGTGGTCGAATCGATCTCTTCAGCATCGACACGCTCATTGACATGTTGGCCCGCCTTGAAATCCGCGCGAAGATCGTTCTTCAACCTCGCCGGCGACGTGCCGGAGTCGCATAACGTCCGCGCTCAGCGGCCGGCGAAGCCGGTCCGCTGAAGCGGTTTGTTGGGCGGGATAGGGATAGGCAACTCAACCTGGTCAGCTCTCCTTGCGGCGCCGCGGCTGGTACTCCTCGCTCGCCAAGCAGCCGATCTTGACCAGATCGTGAAGGCCACACGCTGGGCACTTCAGCCCAAAGATTGCCGTCCGCGCGTTCGGATGACCGTCGGACGAGTCGTCGCGGATGCCCAGGAATTCGATGTCCAACTCCCACGAACCCGGACCACAGTCAGGACAGTCGAAGTGGAAGTAGTCCGTATCGGTTCGGCCTACGGGCTTCCCACCGGTGATCCTGTCGCTCCCGTGCGCCGGATATGGCCGCTTCGTACCCGTTCAGCTCGCCAAAGCCATTTCGTCGTCGTCTCCCAGTCCATGTGCCTCCACGCGGGCCGCGGGTGCCGCCGCGACCCGAGCAAGTCATGAGAACCCGCGGACAATCCAAGCGACCAAGTAGAAGAGGACCCACGGTAGCGCCGCAAGTGCGCCACTGAGGACCCCCATGATGATGCCAATCACCCCGAGATTCCAATCCCACCAGCTCGGCGCGATAGAGACCGGCGTGGTCTCGAGGAACGGATTCCGAGCAAGCGATGCCTCCAGGGTGTTCGTCCTGCCGGCAAACTCCTTCTGAATGCGCACATCCTCCTCTCGCCGCAGGATCGCAACACGCTCGTTCATGGCAATGAGGGCGCGCCGGTCAGAGATGCGCTTCATCGTGTAGCCGCCGAAGGCCAGGGACGCCACGAAGACCGCGACCGACATTGCCAGCACGATCCTCCGGAAGCCACGCTGAGCATTCATGATGACGGATCCTCGGAGAGGGCGCGGCGCCCGTCGACCTCGAAGTTCCCCCGCCTG
>JACQCN010000197.1 GCA_016201575.1 Candidatus Rokuibacteriota bacterium
ACGATGCGCCTCGAGCTGTGCCTGGCCGAGGACGCGGGCTGGGCGGCCGAGATCCGCGCGGCCGAGGAGCGCCTGCGCGCGGCGACGGGCGAGACCGACGCCTACCTGGGCCGGCTGCTGGACGTGCTGGCCCGGCGGCGCGACCTGTTCGCGATCTTCGACGACCTCCACTATCGACTGGAGCGCGAGCGCCGGGAGCTCGGCGGCGTCCCCGTCCAGTGGGTCGAGGAGATGACGGGACCCGAGCGGGGCGCGCCGGACGTCGTGCTGTTCCGGCTCGAGGGAACGGTGACCGCGCGGCGCGAGGGGCCGGTCGCCCCCGAAGAGCTGGCGGTGCCGCCCGCGCTCACGCTCGCCGAGCGGCGGCGGGAGAGATGAGTGGCAGTACCTCACAACAGGGAGGGAACGCTATGAGAACGTGGAGCGCGCTCGCAGTCGGCCTCGGGCTGCTCGTGGCGCTGGCGCCGGTCGAGGCCCCGGCCCAGACGATGGTCACCGATCAGCACCTGCTCGGGGCCGCGGACAACACGGCCAACTGGTACACCTACGGCGGCAACTACGCCAACACCCGCTACACCAAGAGCAACAAGATCAGCACCGCGAACGTGAAGTCGCTGGCGCCGCGGTGGGTCGTCCAGACCGGCGGGCCCATCGGCTCGTTCGAGAACACGCCGGTGGTGGTCGACGGGATGATGTACATCTCCACGCCGTTCGCCAACGTCATCGCCGTCGACGCGCGGACGGGCCAGAAGCTCTGGCGCTACGACCACAAGCAGAGCGCGAACCCCATCATCTGCTGCGGGCCGAACAACCGGGGCGTGGCCGTGGCTTACGGCAAGGTGTTCGTGGCCACGCTCGACGCCCACCTGGTCGCGCTCGACCAGCGGACGGGCAAGGTCGTGTGGGACACCGAGGTCGACGATCCCACCGCCGGCTACAGCCTGACGATCGCCCCCCAGGTGTACAAGGGCAAGGTGATCATCGGCAACTCTGGCGCGGAGTACGGCGTGCGCGGCTTCGTCGACGCCTACAACGCGGACAACGGGCAGCGCGCGTGGCGCTTCTGGACCATCCCGGACACCGGCTGGGAGGGCAAGTGGTCGGCGACCACGCCCGAGGGCGAGAAGCTGAACCGCGAGCTGAACAAGGAGAAGGCCGACTTCGCGAAGTACGGCGACAGCTGGCAGCGGGGCGGGGGCTCCACCTGGACGACCCCGGCCGTCGATCCCGAGACCGACACCATCTTCATCATGGTGGGCAACCCGTCGCCCGACCTCGACGGCGAGGTGCGCCCCGGCGACAACCTCTTCACCGAGTCGATGGTGGCGATCGACGCCGGCAAGGGCACGTACAAGTGGCACTACCAGTACGTGCCCCACGACGTGTGGGACCTCGACGCGGTGAGCCCGGCCGTGCTCTTCGAGACCACCGCGGACGGCCGCCGCGTGAAGGCCGTCGGGCACGCCGGCAAGACGGGGTGGTTCTACGTCCACGACCGCGCCAGCGGCAAGCTGATCCGCCGCTCGCAGGCCTTCGTGCCGCAGGAGAACATGTTCGCGCAGCCGACCCCGACCGGCGTGCGCATGCTGCCCGGGGCCAACGGCGGCTCGGAGTGGTCGCCGGTGGCGTACTCCCCCCAGACGGAGATGGTGTACGTGTCGGGCCTCCACCAGCCGATGTGGTACATCACCCACTCGGCGCCGTTCGACCGGGGCAAGCTCTGGCTCGGCAGCGCGTTCGTCGCGATCCCCGGCGAGCCGCAGTGGGGCACGTTCAGCGCGATCGACGTCAACACCGGGAAGATCGCCTGGCAGAAGAAGCTTCCCGACCCGCTCATTGGCGGGGCGCTGGCCACCGCGGGCGGCCTGGTCTTCGCCGGCGGCGACGGCACCGGCAACTTCTACGCCTACGACGCCAGGACGGGTCAGGATCTGTGGCGCTTCCAGACGGGCGCCGGCGTCAACGCGGCTCCCATGTCGTTCGAGGTGGACGGCGAGCAGTTCATCGCCGTCGCGTCGGGCGGCAACTTCCAGCTCCGCTTCCCTTACGGCAACTCGATCTACGTGTTGGGGCTGCCGAAGAAGTAGTGCCCTCAACTCGGGCCCGGAGGGAACGTCCTTCCCTCCGGGCCGGTTCACCCTTTCGGAGACCATCTGATGTCGAACCGCCTGCTCGTCGTCGCCATGGTGACCGCGCTGCTCGTCGTCGCCGGGGCGACCGCGGCCGACCAGGAGATCCATCCCGACTGGATGAAGGCCGACCCCGCCAGCAAGACCGTCTGGCTCCGCATGGTCGGCGCCGCCGACGGGAGCAACGGCACCATGAACTTCAACGGCTACGGCAAGGGCGAGATGACGGTCACGGTGCCGCCCGGCTGGCGGGTGAAGATCGACTTCGAGAACAAGGGGCTCGCCGCCCTGCCCCACAGCCTCGTCATCATCAACGAGATCGCTCCCCTGCCGATCGAGGACGGGACGGCCGCCTTTCCCCGCGCGCTGACCATCAGGCTCGTGGAGGGGCTGCTGGCGGGCGAGAAGGACTCGCTGGAGTTCGTGGCGAACAAGGAGGGCCGCTTCCTCTTCTTCTGCGGCGTCACGGGGCACGGCGTGGCCGGCATGTGGGACTATCTCGTCGTGTCGAAGGACGCCACCGCTCCGACGGTGCGGGTGGTCGCCCGGCCGGGCCCCGCGCGCAAGGAGCGCGAAAATTAGGCGAGCGGCCGCCGCGGTCGCGGTGCTGCTCGCCCTCGCGCCGGCCGCCGCCGCCCAGCGCGCCCGCGCCCCGTGGCGGCTGGACGGCACGGACTGGAAGGCGATGGCCGAGGGCGAGAAGATGGCGTTCCTGCGCGGCGTGATCGCCGGCACCCGCCTCGAGGCCGCTCCCGCCGCCCCGCCGCTCCGCTTCGGGCCGAACGTCTACAAGGCGCGGCTCGAGGACTTCTACTTCTACACCGACCGGCTGTCGACGCCGATCGTCGAGTCCCTCCAGCGCATCGAGCAGGAGATGGTCGAGCAGACCGTCCCCGACCATTGATCGTGGCGACCGCCCGGGTCTCGCGGGTCCTGACGCTCTCCGCCGTGGTCGCCCTGGGCTTGGTGCTCGCGCTCGGCGTCGCCGAGATCGGCCTGCGCGCCGTCGAGGCCATGTCGCACGCCGCGCGGCCGCGCGGCGTGGTCGACTCCCCGAAGGCGCTCAACCAGAAGACGGCCGCGGGCAAGCGGATCACGCCCAACCTCGACATCGTCGTGCGCGGGCACCCGACTTCCGGGCGGGACGTCCGCGTCCGCACCAACCGCCTCGGCCTGCGCGGCGCCGAGCTCCCGCCGCGGGCCCCCGGCGAGCTGCGGATCCTGGTGCTCGGGGACTCGATCACCTTCGGGGACTACGTCGACGAGGACGAGACGTACCCCGCGCGGCTCGAGGCCCGGCTCCGCGCCGCGGTGCCCGGCCGGCTCGTCCGCGTGGTCAACGGCGGCGGCCCCAACCTCGGAACGCGCGACGAGGCGGCGCTCCTGGCCGAGCTGGCGCCCGCGGTCCGTCCCGACCTCGTGCTCGTCGGCTTCTACCTGAACGATAGCGTCGGCCAGGTCGGCTATCCCCACGTCTATCACATCCCGCCGTGGCTCCGCTGGAGCCGGCTCGTCCAGCGCGCCGTCGTGGCCTGGTCGCGCTACCCGCACCGGGCCCGGTTCGGCTCGCGCTACGAGTGGGTGCCGGCGTTCCTCGAGCGGCGGTGGGTGTCCGACCGTGAGGCGTACGACCGGCTCGTCGCCCTCGCCGTGGCCGACTGGGGGGCGGCGTGGCGCGAGGACTCGTGGCCGGAGGTCGAGGAGGGGTTCCGCCGGATGCTGGATCTCGGCCGGCGATGGCGATTCCGCGTCGCCGCCGCCGCGTTTCCGGTGAGCGTCCAGATCGAGAGCCGCGTCGCCGACGACCGGCCGCAGCGGCGCTTCAAGGCGCTGGCCGACGGTCTCGGGATCCCGTCCCTCGACCTGCTCCCCGTGCTGGCCTCGACACGAGGCCGGCTCTTCTACGACCACTGCCATCTCACGCCCACGGGCAACGCCGCCGTGGCGGCCCCCCTCGCCGAGTTCGTGCGCGCCCTCGCCGGCGATCAGGCGCCAGCTACGCCCGTGTCGGACTAACCCGCATTATTCACGAACGGTAGTCGCGTGTGGCCGGCGGGTCCTGTCGCAGGGCGCAGCCCCGCGGGTCCGGCGCCGTCACCCACTCGCCCGAACGCCGCGCGGCGCGCGGCGGCCGGGACGAGGGGGGCCCACTGCGCGCGGCCCCGCGGGGACCG
>JACQCN010000198.1 GCA_016201575.1 Candidatus Rokuibacteriota bacterium
CCTCACGCGCGCCCGGCTGGTGGGCGGCGACCCGGGGCGCGGGGAGCAGGCGCTCGCCCGCCGGGTCCGGGCCGCGCTCCGCGCGATCGTCTACGGGAGCGCCATCGGGCGGGCCGACCTGAAGGAGATCGTGGAGGTGCGGCAGCGGATGGAGATCGAGCTCGGCAAGGAGACGCCCGGCCGCTTCCACGTGAAGTACGGGCGGGGCGGACTCACGGACGTCGAGTTCCTCGCCCAGGCGCTCCAGCTCGTGCACGGCGCCGCCCATCCCGCGGTGCGCGGCCGCAACACCCTGGCGGCCCTCGGGGCGCTCGCGCGCGAGGGCCTCATGGCGCCCGACGACGCCCGGGCGCTGGCCGGGCATTATCGTATGCTGAGGAGCGTGTCGCTCGCGCTCCGCCTGTTCGGCGCCCGTCCCACCGACACGCTCGACGTCGCCGGCCCCATCCCGGCGCGGGTGGCGAAGAGCCTCGACTACCCCGACCGCGAGGCGTTCCTGACCGACTACCGCCGGCGCACCGCCGCCGTGCGGGAGATCTACGGGCGGCTCCTCCGTGGCTGAACGCCTCTACCTCGTCGACGGACACTCCCATCTCTTCCGCGCCTACCATGCCGTCGGCTACCTCTCGACCTCCCGGGGCGTGCCGAGCCACGCGGTGCTGATCCTCAGCACGATGCTCTGGAAGCTCATCCGGGAGGAGCGGCCGGACTACCTCGGCATCGCCTGGGACGCGCCCGGCGCCACCTTCCGCGACAAGCTGTTCGAGCAGTACAAGGCGACGCGCGCGGGAATGCCGCCCGACCTGGTCCAGCAGCTCCCCTACGTGCGCCGGCTCTTCGAGGCGCTCCGCACCCCGGTGATCGAGGTGCCGGGCTACGAAGCGGACGACGTCCTCGGCACGCTCGTGGAGCGCGTCGCCGACCGCGACCTGGAGGTCGTGCTGGTGACGGGCGACAAGGACATGCTCCAGCTCGTCGGCCCGAAGGTCACCGTCCTGTCCGTGCTCGGACGCTCCGGCGAGCGCATCGTGTACGACGCCGCCAGGGTGCGCGAGCGCTGGGGGGTGGACCCGGCGCAGATCCCGGATGTGCTCGCCCTCATGGGCGACTCGATCGACAACATCCCGGGTGTCCCCGGCGTCGGCGAGAAGACGGCGGTCAAGCTCCTCGGCCAGTTCGGGAGCGTCGAGCGGCTCTACGACAACCTGACGCTCGTCTCCGGCAAGCTCCGCGAGACGCTGGCGGCCAACCGCAAGCAGGCGCTGCTCTCCCGCGAGCTCGCCACCGTGAGCCGCCAGGTGCCGATCGACTTCGACCTCGAGTCGTTCCGCCTGCGCGAGCCCGACTGGCCGAAGCTGCGCGCGCTCTGGATGGAGATGGAGTTCACGCGGCTCCTCAAGGAGCTGCCGACCCAGGGCCTGCCCGCGGTCACGGAGCCCGTGACGACGTTCGACACGCCGGCCGCGCTCCGCGCGTATCTCGGGCGCGTGCCGCCCGGGGAGGCGCTCGCGCTCGACTGGGCGGGGGAGGCGCGACCGCCCGACCCGCGGCTCCGGGGCTTCGGGCTCTTCCATCCCGCCGCCGGCGCCGCCTTCGTCCCGGTCGCCGATCCCGACGTTCTGGGCGGACCCTGGCCCGTGCTCTTCGGCGCCCGCGAGCTGATCCTCCACGACGCGAAGCCAGTGATCGAGTGGATGCTGGCGCGCGGCGACGAGCCGCCCCCGGTGCACGACAGCGCCGTCGCCTCGTACCTCCTGAACCCGGCGCGGCTGTCGTACCCGCTGGACCAGGTGTGCATGGGGGTGTTCGGCGAGTGCCGCGCGACCCTGGAGGGCGCCGCCGAGCTGCCCGACGCGGAGCTGGGCCCGCGCCTGGGCGCCCGCGCGCGCTGGCTCTGGCGGTACTGGGCCCACGTCGTCGCCCAGCTCGAGGCGCTCGCCCTCAAGCCGATCTACGACGAGATCGAGCGCCCGCTGGTGCCCGTGCTGGCGCGGATGGAGCGGGCGGGGATCCGCGTCGACGTCGAGCGCCTGGCGGCCTTCGCCAAGGAGCTCGAGCGGAGCCTGGACGTGCTCACGCGCGAGACCCACACCCTCGCCGGGGAGCCGTTCAACATCGGCTCGCCCAAGCAGCTCGCCCACATCCTCTTCGAGAAGCTCAAGCTCCCGGTGATCCGCCGGACCAAGACCGGGCCCTCGACGGACGCCGACGTCCTCACCGAGCTGGCGCTCGGCCACGAGCTGCCCGCCAAGGTCCTCGAGTACCGGACGCTCTCGAAGCTCAAGTCCACCTACGCCGACGCGCTCCCCGCGCTGATCCACCCCGTCACCGGCCGCATCCACACCACGTTCAACCAGCTGGTGGCGGCGACGGGGAGATTATCGTCATCGGAGCCGAACCTCCAGAACATTCCCATTCGCACCGAGCTGGGGCGCCGCATCCGCGCCGCCTTCATCCCGGAGCGGGGCTGGCGCTTCGTCGCCGCCGACTACTCGCAGATCGAGCTGCGGATCCTCGCCCACTGCGCGGGCGAGGAGTCGATCGTCGAGGCCTTCCGCCGCGACGAGGACATCCACACGCGCACGGCGGCGGAGGTGCTCAAGGTGCCGCCGGAAGCCGTCACCGACGAGCAGCGCCGCGTGGCCAAGATGATCAACTACGCGCTCCTCTACGGCGTCTCCGCCTTCGGCCTCGCCCAGGGCGCGCGCATCCCCCGGGCCGAGGCCGACGCCTACATCCGCGAGTACTACGCCACCCATCCCAGCGTGCGCGCCTTCATCGAGACCACGCTCGCCGAGGGCCGGGAGCGGGGCTACGTGACGACCGTGCTCGGGCGCCGCCGCTACCTCCCCGACCTCAACAGCGGCAACCCGGTGGCCCGCAACGCCGCCGAGCGGATGGCGATGAACGCCCCCATCCAGGGCTCGAGCGCCGACATGATCAAGCTGGCGATGGTGCGGGTCGACGCGGCGCTGCGCGCCCGCCGGCTCCGCACCCGGATGCTGCTCCAGGTCCACGACGAGCTGGTGTTCGAGGCGCCGCCCGGCGAGGTGGACGAGGTGAAGCGCCTGGTGCGCGAGCTGATGGAGTCGGCGATGCCGCTCAGCGTGCCCGTGAAGGTCGACGTCAAGGCCGGCGACGACTGGTCGCAGGTCTGATTCCACCCGTTCTTCATCCTCTCCTCGTCCGAACCGGGCGGGAACGCTTGCCCCGTGCGGTCCTCAGCTCCGCCACGAACTCATCGAACCGGTGCTCCGCGCCCTCCGTGACGCTCCAGCGGCGTATCGCCGCCAGCTTCACGCGATTTCGCCGTGCGATGGACACCGCCACCGCGAGGCTCTGCCGGTCGTTCCAATGGTAGAAGGCGGCGGGGCGATCGCGGCACGAGTCGGTTGGCGAGAGCACGAGCGCGCGCGCTCGTGACCGCCGGTGCTCGACCGGCTTGATGCGGTAGTCCCCGCCGATGGCCACCGGACCGCGAGGGAACTCGACGTAAAAGCGCGCGCGCGAGTGAAGATACCGGTCCGCCCGTCGCCGGAAGCTCACGGAGCCCATGGCCGCGTCGAGCGCGGCCTGGGTGACGTGGCCGAGCAGGATGAAGTCCACGTCCGCCGAGACATACGCGCCACCGCTGTGCAGGCTCGCGCACGCGCCGCCGGTGAGGACGGCGCGGATCCCGTGCCGCCGGAGGGCGTCGCCGACTTGGATCGCCACCGAGCTGAGACTGGAGCGAGCGGCGATACTCACAAGGGCTTGGCGGTGCGCCGGGGTCGCCGGCGGAGGGCGGACACCCGGGTCCTCAGCTCGAACTCCGGCTCGGTCAGGCGCAGAAGGAAGCGCTGGAGCTCGTCGTACGCGAAATAGCGCGGGTCGAGCCGAAAGACGCGGGTTCGCCCGAGCGTCCGGGCGGCCACGAGACCATCATTTTCGAGGCTGCGCAGGGCCTTCTGGACGCTGGAGAACGGCATCCCGAGCACCCGGGCGAGCTCGCGAGGATAGCTCTCGGACAGGAGACGCAAGGCCAGGAGGACTCTGGTCCGGCCTTCGCCGCCGAAGGGGCTCGCGGTGGATTTGACCGCCATAGGAGATCATATGAACACAATTAGCGGTCAGTCGCAAACGTCGCCTTGGAGAGTCTCTGCCGGACGAAGCAGCCGCTTCGAGGGTTGACGCGATCCTCGCCGGCCATCGAGTCAGGGGCCGGGCTCGTGCTATCGTGTCCCATCCGCGGGAGGGCCCAGGACCGTGCCGAGCTACCGGAGCGACGTGGTGGGGAGCTTGCTGCGCCCGGCGTATCTCGTCGAGGCCCGCCGGGACGCCGAGAGCGGGCGCCTCGGCCCGGCGGAGTTCAAGCAGGTCGAGGACCGCGCCGTCGACGAGGCCGTGACGCTGCAGGAGGAGGCCGGGCTCGCCGTGGTCACCGACGGCGAGATGCGGCGCTACGCGTTCTTCGGCCACCTGATCGAGGCGCTCGACGGCTTCGACAAGCTCGGGGGCTGGGCCATCCCGTTCCGCAACGAGCGGGGCGAGCAGCTCGTATTCAAGCGCCCCGTCGTCGTCGAGCGGCTGCGCTGGCGGCGGAGCATGTGCGCCGAGGAGTTCGTCTATCTGCGGGCGCGCGCCCGCCGCCCGGGCAAGACCACGCTCATCAGCGCCCAGCAGGCCGCCGCGTACTACGACCCGGACAAGTCGCGCGCGGCCTACGCGACCCGCGACGCCTACCTGGCCGACGTGGTGGACTTCAGCCGGCGCGAGGTCGAGGAGCTGCTCCGCCTGGGCTGCACCTACGTCCAGATCGACGCGCCCCAGTACGCGGCGCTCCTCGACCCGTCGATCCGGGAAGGCTACCGCCAGCGCGGGAGCGATCCCGACCGGCTCATCGACACCTGCATCGAGATGGACAACGCCGTGATCGGCGACCATCCCGGCGTCACCTTCGGCCTGCACGTCTGCCGCGGCAACAACCAGTCGATGTTCTACGCGAGCGGCGGCTACGAGCCCATCGCCGAGCGCGTGTTCCGGCGGGCGCGGTTCCAGCGCTTCCTGCTCGAGTACGACGACGAGCGGTCGGGGAGCTTCGAGCCGCTCCGCGCCGTGCCCAACGACCGGATCGTGGTGCTCGGCCTGGTGACGACCAAGACGCCGCGCGTGGAGACGGTGGAGGAGCTCACGACGCGGATCGAGGCGGCGGCCACGATCGTCCCCCTCGAGCGGCTCGCGCTGTCACCGCAGTGCGGCTTCGCCTCCACCATGGAGGGCAACCGGATCTCCACGGACGCACAGCGGCGCAAGCTCGCCGTCGTCGCCGCCACCGCCCGCGCGGTCTGGGGCGCCTGAGCCCGCGCCCGAGGGCGCGGGCCCGGCCGTCACCCCCGACGCATCGCGCCCGGCGCGGGGAAGCCCGCCGCGTCGACCTCGTCCCGGCTCACGCCCACCGACGCGGCGGTCTCGAGAAGCTGTGACCACGTCGTCTCGTCGAGCGGCAACCCGTTGGCGGCCCGGTCGGCGCGAGTGCGCTCCTCGGGCTCGCCCGGCACCAGGATCTCGCCGCCCGGTGCGGCCGGAGGCGAGGCCTTGACCCACTCGACGCGGCGGCGGATCTCGGCGGCGAAGCTCTCGGGCGGCGTGAAGGCGCCGGGCTCGATCAGGACGGAGAACATCCCGTTCAGGACCCGCCTGGCGGAGGGGTTTGCCCGGATTGCTGCCGCCGCCCCCCGTGAGCCCGCCCTGGCCGAAGCCGAACCGCATCGCGCCCTCCTGGAAAAGGTCCGCGAGGGAGTAGATTCCACCCTTTCCCCGGCGCCGGCCGTATAACAAGGCCGAGATGGACGAGCGGACGTTCGCCCGGCTGGCCGAGGAGTACGCGGCGCGGCTCTACACGGTGGCCTTCCGGATGCTCGGCAACCGGGCCGACGCCGAGGACGCGGTGCAGCGGACGCTGCTGAAGTGCTTCGCCGCCCGCCGATCGTACTCGCCGCGCTGGGCCGCCTCCACCTGGCTCTATCGCGCGCTCGCCAACGTGTGCATCGACGAGCTGCGCCGGCGGCGCCCGGCCGGCGCGGCGGCGCCGCCCGCGCCCGCGCCGCCGGCGGTCGAGCCCGTCGATCTCGCGCGCGCGCGCGACCGGGTGCCGCGGGAGGCGCGGCTGCTCCTGGCACTCCGCTACGTCGACGGGCTCTCCTACCAGGACCTGGCCCGCGTCCGTGGCATCTCGATCAACACCGTGAAGAGCCAGCTTGCCCGCGGCAAGGCGATCCTGAAGGCGGCGCTCGCTGGGGGAGGGGACGATGGACGACCTTGAGACGACCCTGACGCGGTACTTCCGGCCCGGGGCCCCGCGCGGGCTGGTGGATCGCGCGCTGCGCGGTGCCCACGCGGACGCTCCCGACCTGGCCGGGCTCGTCGAGCGCCTGCGCATCGACGCGACGGAGCGCGGCGTGTCGTGGATCCGCCAGGACGGCGGCGGAGGAGGCGCGACCGCTCCGGCGCGCCGCCTGGCCGAGCAGGCGCGCCGCGAGATCGGCGAGTACCTGGACGGGCGGCGCGCCTTCTTCACCGTGCCCGTGGACCTCGCGGGCGCCGGCGAGTTCCAGGCGCGCGTACTCGACGAGGCCCGGCGCATCGGGTTCGGCGAGGTGGTCTCCTACGCGGAGCTGGCGCGTCGCATCGGGCGCCCGCGCGCGGCCCGCGCCGTCGGCAACGCCCTCGGCGCCAACCCGGTGCCAGTGATCGTCCCGTGTCACCGCGTCGTCCGCGGGGACGGGACGTGGGGACACTACCTCTTCGGCGAGCGGCTCAAGACGCGGCTCCTCGCGCTCGAGCGCTCGACGCCCGCGCTCGTGGGCTGCGCGACCACGCGCATCGTCTGCCGCCACGGCTGCGCCCACGAGCAGCGCGTCCGCGAGGACCGGCGCGTCGTGTTCGCGTCGGTGGAGGACGCCGAGAGCGTCGGGTACCGGCCCTGCCGGGCCTGCCGCCCGGCCGTGATCGCGCACTAGTCTCGCGAGCCTATTGACAGCGGCGCCGTGCGGAGGTTCAATCGCACCGACAGAGGAGGAAGGCGCAATCCTCAGTCGTGGCCGTTCACCGTAGGGGAGGTCAGGGATGGAAACGCCGCCGGACTTCTCAGCGCGCCGTCGGTCGTGAGGCGGACGGCGCAGCAGTAGCACGACCGACAAGCTCCCGACTTTTGCCGGGAGGCGCAGGCAACTGCGCACAACGTGAAAGCTCGGTGGACGGCAGACCGGTTCCCGCCCACCGAGCTATTTTTTTGCCGGTAGAATAGCCTCCGGTCAGATTCCCCGAGGAGGCTGCCCATGAAGGTCACCGCCAACGGCATCAGCATGCGCTACACCCTCGACGGCCCCGTGTCCGCCCCCGTGCTGACGCTCAGCCACTCGCTCGCCACCGATCTCTCGATGTGGGACCCCCAGATGCCCGCGCTCACCGCCCGCTACCGCGTGCTGCGCTACGACACCCGGGGGCACGGCGGGACCGACGCGCCCGCCGGCGCCTACACCCTCGAGCAGCTCGCCGCCGACGCCCGCGCCCTCCTCCGGGCGCTCGGCATCCAGAAGACCCACTGGATCGGGCTCTCGATGGGCGGCATGATCGGGCAGACCCTCGCGCTGGAGACGCCGGGGGCGCTGGCGAGCCTCGCGCTCTGCGACACCTCGAGCCGGGTCCCCCCGGAAGCGAAGCCGCTCTGGAGTGACCGCATCCGCACCGCCGAGACCCACGGCATGGAGCCGCTGGTGGAGCCGACGATCGGCCGCTGGTTCACGCCGCCGTTCCGCGCCCAGCGCGCGGAGGTCGTCGACCTGGTGCGGGCGATGATCCGCCGGACCGACCCGCGCGGCTACGTGGGCTGCTGCCACGCGATCGCCGCGCTCGACCTGACCGACCGCCTCGGCGCGATCCGGCTCCCCACGCTGGTGGTGGTGGGCGAGGAAGACCAGGGCACGCCGGTGGCGGCGTCCCGCGCGATCCAGGCGCAGGTCGAGGGCGCGGAGCTGGTCATCATCAAGTCGGCGTCGCACCTGTCGAACATGGAACAGGCCGAGGAGTTCACGCGCGCGATCACGGGGTTCCTGGCCCGGGTCGGGGCATGATCTCCCGCGTCCCGCTCGCCGTCGCGATCCCCCAGACCTCGCTGGCGGGCCGCGTGGAGCCCCGGCACGTCCGCGAGTACCTGGCGCGCGCCGAGGCGCTGGGGTTCGAGAGCGCGTGGGTCGTCGAGCAGATCCTGGGCCGGATCGCGAGCCTCGAGCCCGTCGAGCTGCTCGCGTACGCGGCCGCGGTGACCCGGCGGATCCGGCTGGGCTCTGCCGTGCTCCTCACCGCGCTGCGCAGCCCGGCGCACGCGGCCAAGAGCCTGGCGACGCTGGACCAGCTCAGCGACGGCCGCCTCGTCGTGGGCGTCGGGCTCGGCGGCAACACGCCCCTTTACCCGGCCTTCGGAGTCCCGACCGAGGGAAGGGCCGCGCGCTTCGCCGAGGGCATCCAGGTGATGAAGCGGCTCTGGACAGAGCCGCGAGTGACATTCGAGGGCCGGTTCTGGACGCTCCGGGACGCGGCGATGGAGCCCAAGCCCGTGCAGAAGCCCCACCCGCCGCTCTGGTTCGGCGCCCACCACCCGAACGCCCTCCGCCGCGCGGTGGCGCTGGGCGACGGCTTCATGGGGGCGGGCTCGGCGTCGACGGCGACGTTCGTCGACGAGGTCCGCACGCTGGGCGCGATCCTCGCCGAGGCCGGGCGCGATCCGGCGAGCTTCGGGGTCGGCAAGCGCGTCTACATCGCGGTGGACGCCGATCGCGAACGGGCGGCGGCGCGGCTCGCCGACTGGTTCGGCGCATTCTACGGGAGCCGCGAGCTCGCCGAGCGCGTCTCGGTCTGGGGGCCGCCCGAGGAGTGCGTGGAGCGCCTCCGCGAGATCGTGGCCGGCGGCGCCCGGCTCCTCATGCTCAATCCCGTCTTCGACGAGCTGGACCAGCTCGAGCGCTTCGCCGCGGAGATCGCCCCGAAGCTCTGAGTCCCTCCGATGCGTCCCCCAGGAGCGAGTGCGCCGTCGGAGCCGGCGCTCGAATACGCGGCGTCAGGGGCGCGATTGGTTCACGGCTCTGAGCGCATCTTCGCGCCGCCAACCGGGCCGCGCCCGGTGTCTCGCGTGGGCGGCGACGGGGGTCCATCGCCAAAAACCGCGTCCGACTCGCTGGACGACGATCCATGCTCTTGCGACAGGCCCAGCACGCCAGGAGACCGGTGGGCCGCTGGTGCGACGCAAGGCAGGCGGCATCCTCAGGCCATCGGCCCGCCACGGAAGGAGCTGGAGCTCGGCGCGGGACGGAGAACGGCCTGACGAAAGGAGAGTGCCCTGACATAGCGCTGTCGCGGAGGGCGGGGTGGCCGCGATGTTCCAGCGGCATTTCGCGGCGCACGCGTCGTACGACGTCGAGTAGCATATCATCACGGTGGAGGCGCGCCCCCTGGATCCGCCTTGTAGCGCGATGCCGGGAGCGCGGACGGCGGACCGGCGCCAGGGAGCGGCCGCGGTGCGCTCGGCCGTGATTGCCGACCGGCTCGCCGTCCCGTATGATGCTGAGCACTTCCCGATGAAGGGGGGCCGCGGGCCGTCACATGATCAGGCGAATGATCGTGACCGGGGGAGACTCCGCAGGACGGAGCCGTCGGACTCGTGGGCCACCGGACTCGACGCGCTATACCCTTGGTCAACGCCCGGACCTGACGATGGCGTACCTCTCTCGACAGGGCCCGACGACGAGTGCACTCCACTGGTGGAACAAGCGAGGGCACCATGTGCTTCATTCACTCGGATCACGGCATGTCTCGGCGGAGCTTCATCCAGCAGTTCTCGGTAGGCACGGCCGCGGCCGCGGCCTTGGCCGGGGTCGGCGCAAGACTGGCCGCGGCGGGCGAGGGCGTGTCCGCTCCCGGCGTGGGGAGGCCGGACGTGGTCATCCCCGTCGCGGATAGCGATGTCACGACGGTCGATGGCTTCTCGAAG
Source organism: Candidatus Rokuibacteriota bacterium (assembly GCA_016201575.1). GTDB lineage: Bacteria > Methylomirabilota > Methylomirabilia > Rokubacteriales > CSP1-6 > AR9. Next base: position 10,025 of record JACQCN010000198.1, read on the forward strand.
ACGCTGCACAACCGCTGGAACCAGGATATTCCTCCCGTGGTCACGGTCCGTGAGGGCCGGGCGGTCCAGTTCCTGTGCCGGGACGCCCTCGATATCGGCACGGCGGCCCAGACGCTCACGCCCAGCGGTATCCTCACGCTCGATCTCGGGAAGGTGCATCCGCTCACGGGGCCCGTCTCCGTCGAAGGCGCGAAGCCCGGGGACGTCCTCGAAGTCGAGATCCTCGACGTCGCACCGCTCGTGGACTTCGGATACGTCACCATCGGGCCGGCCCTGGGGCTGTTCGGGGGCCTCCGGCCCGATATCCTCGCGCCGTTCCACCAGTTCACCGAGGCCTCCCAGCTCAGCGACCCGAATCCGGGCAAGGTTCCCGGCGCCCTTCCCGAGGATCAGCCGTACAATTCCGGTTCGCCGTTCGTCCAGCTCTTCACCTTCGAGAAGGGACAGCGGACGGGCTTCGCGCAGTTCGTCGGCAAGGACACGGGGAAAAAGGCGAAGATCCCGCTCGCGCCGTTCATGGGCGTCTACGGCGTCGCGCCGCTGCGGAAGGGCATGTACCGAACCGTCCCGCCCAACGTCAACGGCGGAATGGGCGGCAACATGGACATCAAGCAGTTCACCAAGGGCTCGAGACTCTATTTCCCCGTCCTCACCGAGGGCGCGAAGTTCTCCGCCGGCGACGGCCACATGGCGCAGGGCGACGGGGAAGTGTGCGTGACCGCCATCGAGACGCTGATGGCCGTCACCTGCACCTTCAGGATCATCAGGGACACCATCATCGAGTCGCCGCGGGCGATCGTCCCGGCGGCCGACCCGACCTCGGCCGGCCTGACCCCGGCGATGCTGGCGCAAGGCTTCTATCACACCACCGGCGTGGGGCCGGATCTGATGGAGAACGCGAAGCGGGCGGTGCGGGACATGATCGAGTGGCTGGTCGTGGACCAGGGCCTGAGTCTCCACGAGGCCTACGCCATCTGCAGCGTGGCGGGGGATCTCAAGATCAGTGAGGTGGTCGACATCCCGAACTGGATCGTGTCGATGACCGTACCGCGAGGGATATTCGGGTAGGCGTCGGTAGGCTCCTGGAGTAGACTTCGCCTGGGTCCGGCTACCGGCCGGACCCAGGCCACCGGGGCCGCACGAGCAGCGGCGACGCCTTGCGGGGTGCGGACTGGCAGGAGTATCTTCCACGCTCATGGACTGTCCCGTTCGCGAGGATCGAGCGCCCTGATCACGCTGCTGTCCTTCGTCTCGCTGGGGTTCTTTCTCGGGATGCGTCACGCCACCGATCCCGACCACGTCATCGCCATCAGCACCATCGTGAGCCGTCAGCGGACGATGTGGAGCGCCGCCGCGATCGGCACGGTGTGGGGGATCGGGCACACGCTCACGATCGTCGTCGTGGGCGGCGCCATCATCCTGTTCAGCGTGGTGATCCCGCCGCGCCTCGGGCTCTCGATGGAGATGGCCGTGGCCCTGATGCTGGTCGTCCTCGGCCTGTGGAACCTGACGGGCGTGCTCCAGTGGGTTCAGGGGCTCTTCGCCGCGGGCCGGCCCGGCGGCCTGCACGCGCACGCCCACAGCCACGGCGACTACAGCCACAGCCACCCGCACGGGCACGAGCTCGACAGCCACGGCCACGGCGAGGACGAGACGCCGCAGGCGTGGCTGGACCGGCAGCTCGGCCGCCTGGGCGTCTACCAGGTCGTCCGCCCGCTCGTCGTCGGCGTCGTCCACGGGCTGGCGGGGTCGGCGGCGATCGCGCTCCTCGTCCTGGCGACGATCCGCAACCCGTGGCTGGCGATCACGTACCTGCTGCTCTTCGGCCTCGGCACCGTCGCCGGCATGATGCTGATCACCGTCGCGATCGCGGCGCCGCTGGCGTACGGCGCGAACCGGTTCGAGCGATTGGGCCGGCCCCTCCGCCTGGCCTCGGGCCTCCTGAGCCTCGGGTTCGGGCTCTTTCTCGTGTACCGGGTCGGGTTCGTGGGGGGGCTTTTCACGGGTCACCCCCGCTGGGTTCCGCAGTAACGGGCGCCGGCCGCTCAGAAAGGCGCAGATGCGAGGCGGCCGCAGTTCGAGCTGAGCGCCGGCGGCGCGAGGCGAGTCCCGAATTGATCTGGGGCTCGGCTCGCCACCGGCTGCGCCTCGCAAGGCCATGCAGGGAGGAGCGGCCGAGCCAACGACGCAGATGCGGCTTTTTCAGCGGCCGGCGAGGGCATTGACACTCGACTTGGCGCGAGTATAGTGCGGTCCCATCAGCGCCGGCCGGCGGTGTCGGCGCGGTGGTCTCTGCCGTGAGGGCCTCGCCGGGTCCCTCGGCGGGGGAGGTCCGATGACCCGTAGAAGAGCGGTCCTGGGCGGCGTGGTGGTGCTGGGGCTCGGTGGGGTCCTGGCCTTCGCGATCGTCCACGAGGCCACCGTCAGCCGCGCGGCGGCGCCCCGTCCGGTCCCGCCCGGCGCCCCGCGGCCCGCGCTCACCGCCGCCGAGGAGGCCTACGCCGCGGCGTTGTGGCCGATCCACAGCGAGGTGAAGGTGAGCGCCCTCCGGATGACCTTCGGGGGCCTGTCCTACAAGATGAAGGAGATCGACCGCGCCACCCTCAGGGCACGCGTCGAGGCGGCGCGCCAGACCTACCACAAGGCCGCTCTCCGCATCCGCGCGCTGCAGCCGCCGCCGTCGCTCGAGAAGGTCCACGCGGAGTATGCCGAGGCGGTCCATCTCTACGAGCAGTCCGCCGCGGAGATGGGGAAGGTGTTCAAGGACGGACGGGACGACCATCTCCTCGCCGCCTATCCGCTGAGCCGGGAGGCGGGCGAGAAGATGCTGCGGGCGGGCGACGTGCTGTGGCCCGGCGAGTACGTCCCGAACTGATGGGTCGAGGACCCGGAAAGGGAGGCGAGGCGACCACGAGCCGCGAGTGAAGTCGAGCTGATCCCCCAACCTGTTCCAGCGAGGGACGACGATGAGCAAGCGAGTCAGAGTCCGGATGTTCCTGGCGCTGCTGGCGGTGGTCCTGCCCATGGGCGTGACGACGACCGCTCCCGCCCAGGCGCCGCAGTACTCGGTGTGGCTGGTGGAGAGCAGCCGCTTCATGGGCGTGCCGTTCGGCGCGTTCATGCCCGACCGGGCCTTCGTGCCGGGCAGCACCAACCCGATGAACAACATCAACACGGTCGACCTGCCCGTGAACATCGGCGTCATCAAGGGCGGGAAGGACATCGTGCTGTACGACTCCGGCTGGAAGCAGCAGGATTACCTCAAGATGACCGGTAGCGCGCACTGGGCGCCGCTCCCGCAGCAGCTCGCGCAGCTCGGCATCAGGCCCGAGCAGGTCACCAAGATCGTGATCGGCCACGGGCACTGGGACCACGCGGGCCAGCTCTCCGACTTCCCGAACGCGATCCTCTACGTGCAGCGCGAGGAGCTCCGCGGGATCGAGTGGGCGCTCAACTACCCGAACCCGCACATCGCCGCGGTCAACACCTCACCGGGCGGCTGCGCTCGCACCCCGGCCTGCGGCTACCCGCCGCTGACGGTCAACGAGATCTATGGCAAGGTGCTCGTCGGCAAGGCCGTGATCGTCGACGGCGAGATGGAGATCGCCCCGGGCCTCATCATCCACCCGGCGTTCCGCGCGCACACGGCGGGCTCCCAGCTCCTCGAGGTCAACACCGCCATCGGCAAGATCGTCTTCGGCAGCGACGCCTACTCGGACTGGGAGGCCATCCGCGACTGGATGATCGCCAACCCGCAGCAGACGGACACGGTCCAGCAGTTCCTGGCCTACGAGAAGTGCTACAAGATCACGGGCGGCTACCAGAACTGCGTGGCCGCGCACGAGCCGCTGTCCTACACGGACAAGTACCCGCTCACGAAGAACTCCTGGGTCGGCCCGAACGGCTCGCGGGCGGCCGAGGTCACTCTCGCGCCCGGGGAGAGATCGCGCAAGCCGTAGTGCCCGCTCCGGTCCCGACGTCGCGCGCGAGGAGCCCACGCCTCACCGGGCTCCTCGCGCTCCTGCTCCTCGCCCTCGGGCCGGCCGCCGCGCGGGCCCACGACCCGAGCGCGTGGGGCGGGCTCTTCCGCTCTCGTGACGCCGGCGCCACCTGGTTCCCCGCCAACCAGGGGCGCTTCGTGAGCGGCGCCATCGCGCTGGCGATCAGCCCCACCGACGTCACGCACCTCCTGCTCGCGACCGACACCGGCCTCCTGCGGTCACGCAACGCCGGGCGCGACTGGACCGTCGAGGCGCCCACCGTGCTCCTGGGGGCGGTCCTCGCGGTCGCGTTCGACCGCGACGGGCTCCGGGCGCTGGCGTCGACGGCCCTCGGCATCTACCGGACCGACGACGGCGTGGCGTGGCGTCAGGTGCGCGCCCCCGATGGCCTGGCGCCGGCCCGCGCGATCGTGCCGGGCGGAGCGGCCGGAAGGGTCTACATCGCCGGCTTCAACGGGCTCGCGCGGAGCGAGGACTGGGGCGGGTCGTGGGCGAGCGTGGCCGAGGGCTTGCCCGAGACGCCGGTCACGTCGCTCACGGTCGTTCCCGGATCCCCGGACGCCGTCTACGCGGTCGCCGGCGGCCGCCTGATGGCGAGCGCCGATGCCGGCCGAACTTGGCAGCCCCGTGACAGCGGCTTGCCCGCCGGCGCCGTCGACGCGGTGGCCCTGGACCCGCGCGAGGCGCGGCGCCTCTGGGCCGCGGGCGCCGACCGCCTGTTTGACAGCGAGGACGCCGGGACGAGCTGGCGGCCGGTCGGCCGTCCGCTCGTCGAGCCGAGCACCACGGTACGCGGGATCGCCGTCTCGGTGTCCAGGACCGCGATCGTGCTCGCGACCGATCGCGGCCTCTATCGCAGCGCGGACCGCGGCGAGCGCTGGGAGTTGCTCGCCGAGAACCTGCCGGTGCACCTGGAAGCGGGGCTGCTCGTCCGCGACCCCGCCGATCCTGCCACGCTCTACGCGGGCTTCGCCCTGACACCGTACACCGAGATGTGGCGGCTGGCGGCGGAGGGCGGGAACCTCCTCGGGCGCCTGGATTGGGTGAGCCTCGCGGGCGGCGTGGTCTTCCTGATCGTCCTGGGCCTCGGGTCCGCGATGCTGCTCCGGCGGCTCGCGCGCTACTACCGGGCGCCGGCGCCGCTGAAGCCGGGCGGGCGCGTCGGAGAGACGACGCGGTGAGCGCGGGGGCTTTCGCCAGGGCCGGGGTCGGCCGGCGCTGGCTCTGGGTCGCGGCCGCCGTGCTCGTGGTCGTGGCCGTCGGCGTCGGCGGCTGGCGGTGGTGGACCCACCGTGGCTTCGAGGAGTACCGGATGCTCCGGGAGACGGACATTCCCACCGCCGTCGCCGTCGCCCCCGACGGCACCGTCTGGTTCACGATCGAGCTCGCGGACGCGATCGGCCGGCTGCGGGACGGGCGGATCGAGCGCCTGCCCAAGGGCAAGCAGAACGTCGAGCCGATGGGCCTCGCCGTCGACGCCGAGGGCAACGCCTGGTTCACCGACAGCCCCGCCCGCGCGATCTCGCGCATCTCGCCGGCCGGCGCGATCACCTCGTACCCGCTGGCAACGCCGATCGCCAGGCTCGCGCGGCTCGCGCTCGCGCCCGACGGCGCGGTGTGGTTCGCCGACGGCACCACGTTCAGCATCACGCGGCTCAAGGAGGGCGTCTTCACGCGCCACGAGCTGAGCTCCTTCCGCGCGGGTCCCTTCGGCGTCGCGGTGGACCGGCAGGGCACCGCGTGGGCCACGCTCCAGAACGTGAACCGGCTGGCGCGGATCGCCCCAGGCGGCGAGCTGGCCGAGATCGACGTGCCGACGCGGGCGAGCAACCCGACCGACGTCGCCGTCGACGGCAGCGGCGCCGTGTGGTTCCTCGAATTCCGCACCAACAAGGTCGGGCGCTACGCGGAGGGCCGCTTCACCGAGTTCAAGGTGCCGACGCCGCGCGCGGGCCTGACCGCGATCGCGACCGCCCCCGACGGCGCCGTGTGGTTCACGGAGCTGCGCGCCCACGGGCTCGGGCGCCTGCGCGACGGTGTGATGACCGAGTTCCGCGTGCCCCGCGGCGACGCGCGCCCCTTCGGCATCGCCGTGGACCGCGCCAACAACGTCTGGTACACCGACCTCGCCGGCTACCTGGGGATGCTCTCGGCCGCCCGCGCCACCGCGCGCTAGGACACGCGGAGCCGGGCGGGATCGAGCATCCCCCCAGGGCCGTTGCGCCGGCAAAGCCGGCACTCGATAGTCGGAGGGGGCCTCGACGGCCCCCTCCGAGCCTCCCCCAAGAACCGACTTGCGCTGGCCAAGCCGGCGCTCGAACACGCGGCGCCGGGGGTGCGATTGGCTCACACGCCCGACGCCGCGCTCGAACCGGTGAGTAGTCCGAC
>JACQCN010000068.1 GCA_016201575.1 Candidatus Rokuibacteriota bacterium
GCGCGCGTCAAGGCGCCCACGCTCCTGATCGTGGGCGGCGACGACATCCCCGTGATCGAGCTGAATCGCCGGGCGCTCGCCGCGCTCCGCGCCGAAGCCCGCCTGGAGATCGTTCCCGGCGCGAGCCACCTGTTCGAGGAGCCGGGCACACTGGAGCGGGTCGCGGCCCTGGCTCGACAGTGGTTCGAGGCGCGACTGGCGCCTCGGCATGCGGAGCGCTCCTGAGCGCGGAGAAGGCGGCGATGAAGCGGACGGACGCCATGACCCCGAAGCGCGTGCGACGCCTCTCAGGAGGAGCCTGATGGAGATCCTGTTCGCGACGGACTTCTCGGAGGCCTCGGAAGCCGCCGCCCGTACGGCGCTCGACTACGCCCGGCGCTTCGGCGCGCGGCTCCACCTCCTGCACGTCACCTGGGCGGGCACGGACCCGACGATGCCGGCGGGCCTCGCCAAGCTCGCGAAGGACCTCGGCGACAGCGTGCCGGTGGTGACCGCCGTCGAGTCGGGCGCGCCGGCCGCCCAGATCGTGCGCTACGCCGAGCGCAAGGGCATCGGGCTGATCGTGCTGGGCACGCACGGCCGCACGGGCGTGAGCCGCGCGCTGGTCGGGAGCGTCGCCGAGCGCGTGGTGCGCATCGCGCCGTGCCCGGTGCTCACCGTGCCCGCGCCGGCGCCGGCCGTGGCCGCGCCGGTCGAGGAGGCCGCCGGGCCCTGGCGCTGTCTCGTCTGCGCCGCCCCGTCCGACGACCTGATCTGCAGCCCCTGCCGCGCGCGCATCCGCGGGGAGGCCGTCGAGCGCAAGCAGCGGGATGAGCGTGCCGGCCGCGCGTGAGCCCGTGTCAGCGACGGACGCCCGAGGCGGAGCGGAGGACACCCTCGCGCGGCTCTTCTGGAGCCGGGTGGAGACGAGCGGCCGCCTGCCCGCGGAGCTGGTCAAGCGCGGCGGGCGTTGGGAGCCGCTCACCTGGGGCGAGGTGGGCGAAATCGTCCGCGAGGTGGCGCTCGGGCTGATCGCGCTGGGGCGCCGCCCCGGCGAGTCCGTCGCGCTCCTCTCCGCCAGCCGTGCCGAGTGGGTCCACGCGGACTTCGCGATCCTGTCGGCGGGCGGTGTCACGGTCCCGATCTACGCCACCTACACGCCCGAGACGGTCGCCTGGCTCGTCAACGACGCCGACGCCCGCACCCTGATCGTGGAGGACGCCGCGCAGCTCGCCAAGGCGCTCCAGGTGCGCGGGAAGCTCGGGGGCGTGGAGCAGATCGTGGTGATCGAGGGCGAGGCCGGGCCGGACCCGTCGATCCTCACCTGGGCACGGCTGCGGCAGCTCGGCCGGGACCGGGCCCAGGCGTTGAGAGGCGCCCTCGCCGAGCGCGTGGTCGCGACGCGCCCCGAGGATGTCGCCACGATCGTCTACACCTCGGGCACGACGGGCACGCCGAAAGGCGTGGTCCAGACCCACGCCAACCACCTGGCCTCGCTGCGGGCGATCGCGCAGATCCCGGGCGTGAGCCCCGGGGACGTCCACCTGCTCTTCCTCCCGCTCGCGCACTCGTTCGCCCGGCTCGAGGCGTTCATCGGCGTGCACCGTGGGCTCGTCACGGCCTTCGCGGAGAGCCTCGACCGGCTGGGGGGCAATCTCGCCGAGGTCCGCCCGCACTTCATCTTCGGCGTGCCGCGCGTCTTCGAGAAGGCCCACCAGCGCATCCTCGCGGGCGTGCAGGCGGCCTCGCCGGCGACGCGGGTGACCTTCACCTGGGCGATGACGGCCGGCCGCGAGATATCCCGGCATCAGCAGGCGAAGCGGCCGGTCCCGGCGCCGCTCCGGGCCGCGCGATGGCTCGCGCACCGGCTGGTCTTCGCGAAGATCCAGCGCGCCTTCGGCGGACGGCTGCGCTTCGCGGTGTCCGGCGGCGCGCCGCTGGCGCCGGAGATCGCCGAGTCCTTCCACGCCGCGGGGCTCCTGATCGTGGAGGGCTACGGCCTCACCGAGGCCTGCCCGGCCCTGACCTTCAACCGGATCGACCGGTTCAAGTTCGGCTCGGTCGGCCAGCCCATCGCCGGCGTCGAGCTGCGGATCGCCGCGGACGGCGAGATCCTGGCGCGGGGTCCCAACATCGCCACGCGCGGCTACCGGGGGCAGCCCGAGGCGACGGCGGAGGCCTTCGACGCGGACGGCTGGCTCCACACGGGCGACATCGGCCGGATCGACGAGGAGGGGTTCGTCTACCTGACGGACCGCAAGAAGGAGCTGATCGTCACCTCGGGCGGGATCAACGTCGCGCCCCAGCACGTCGAGAGCCTGCTGCGGCGCGACCCCTTCGTCAGCCACGCGATGGTCCACGGCGACCGGCGCCCGTTCCCCACCGCCCTGATCGCGGTGGACCCCCGGGCGGTGGCCCGCTTCGCGCGCGAGCGCGGGATCGTCGAGACCGACCACGCGCGTCTCACCGCGCATCCCGAGGTGATCGAACGGGTCCGGCGGGCCGTGGAGGCGGCCAACGCGGAGCTGGCCTCCTACGCGCGCGTCAAGAAGTTCGCCCTCGTGCCCGCCGACTTCACCGAGGAGGGCGGCGAGCTGACCCCGACTCAGAAGGTGAGGCGGAAGGTGGTGGCCGACAAGTACCAGGCGCTGCTCGACGCGCTCTACCGGTAGCTCCCTCGGAGGGGGGCTCCGCCCCCCTTCCGAACCTCCCCCCGAGGATAGCGCCGGCGAAGCCGGCGCTCGAACTGCCTAGCCCGCATTATTCACCCGCGCCGTGGAAAGGTGCTGTGTTCTTGCCGGTGCAAGTCCGGCCTGGGGAATTGTCGGTGCGCCCCAGTAGCTACCGAGGAGGCAAGGAGGGCAACCGATTTGCCGAAGCTCTCGGGAC
>JACQCN010000171.1 GCA_016201575.1 Candidatus Rokuibacteriota bacterium
CGGCGTTCGGGCGAGTGGGTGACGGAGCCGGACCCGCGGGGGCGGCGCCCTGCGACAGGACCCGCCCGCCACACGCGACGACCGTTCGTGAATAATGCGGACTGGGCCCACACGCGCCGCTGGCCAGGGTTTCCCCGGCGTCCTCGTGGCTCGTTCCGGTACGCTGTGGTAGCATTCGTGTCACTTCGCTCCACGCAACCGGAACGACCCGCGGAGGTGAGGCATGGCCATCGACATTGCCAAGATCCGCAACGTCGGATTCGTCGGGCACGGCGGCGTCGGCAAGACCTCCCTCGTCGAGGCGCTGCTGTTCTCGGCGGGCGCCGTCACGCGGCACGGCCGTGTCGACGACGGCACCACCACCACGGACTTCGATCCCGACGAGATCAAGCGGAAGATCTCGCTCAACCTCGCCCTCGCCTACTGCGACTGGAAGGGCCACCGGGTCAATCTCGTCGACATGCCCGGGTACGGCGACTTCATCTTCGAGGCGCGCGCCGGCCTGCGCGTGGTCGAGGGGGCCGTGGTCGTCGTCGACGCCGTCGCCGGCGTCCAGGTGCAGACCGAGCGGGTGTGGAAGTTCGCCACCGAGTACGAGCTGCCTCGCGCGGTCGTCGTCAACCGGCTCGACCGGGAGAACGCGGACTTCTTCCGCGCCCTCGAGTCGCTGACGAAGCGGCTCAAGGGGCGGCTGGTGCCGCTCCAGATCCCGGTCGGGGCCGAGCAGCAGTTCAAGGGCGTGGTGGACCTCGTCCACATGAAGGACGTGCCCGCCGAGCTGGCCGACCAGGCCCGCGAGTACCGCGACAAGCTCGTGGAGGCGGTGGCCGAGACCGACGACGACCTGATCGTCGAGTCGTTCCCGTCGCCGCTCGACCGCGGCGAGGTCGAGGGCACCGACCTCAAGACCAAGCAGACGGCCCGGCGCGCCCCCGACCCCAAGGGGCCCGTCACGGCTCTCGTGTTCAAGACGCTGTCCGATCCCCACGTGGGCAAGCTCTCGCTCTTCCGCGTCTACTCCGGGACGATCGCCAGCGACAGCCAGCTCCTCAACGCCTCCCGGGGCGCGAAGGAGCGCATGGGCCACATCGCGTGGATGCAGGGCAAGACCCAGAAGAACGTGGAGACGCTCGGGCCGGGGGAGCTGGGCGTGGTGGCGAAGCTCAAGGAGGCGCAGACCGGCGACACGCTCTGCGACGAGGCCCATCCCTTCGTCCTCCCCAAGGTCGTGTTCCCGGAGCCCTCGATGTCCTTCGCGATCCAGCCCAAGACCCGGGGCGACGAGGACAAGATCTCGACCGCGCTCCACAAGATGGCCGAGGAGGACCCGACGCTGCACTTCCACTACGACCCGGAGACCAAGCAGCTCCTCGTCTCCGGCGTGGGCCAGATGCACGTCGAGGTGACCGTGGAGCGCATGAAGCGGAAGTACAACGTCGACGTGAACCTGCTGCCGCCGCGCGTGCCGTACAAGGAGACCGTGAAGGGGCGGTCGGAGGTGCAGGGCAAGTACAAGAAGCAGACGGGCGGCCGCGGCCAGTACGGCGACGTCTGGCTCAAGATCGAGCCGCTGCCGCGCTCGGCCGGCTTCGAGTTCGCCGACGACATCTTCGGCGGCGCCGTCCCCCGGAACTACATCCCCTCGGTGGAGAAGGGCGTGCGGGACTGCATGAAGAAGGGCATCCTGGCCGGCTACCCCGTGGTCGACCTCAAGGTCAGCCTCTACGACGGGTCCTACCACGATGTCGACTCCTCGGACATGGCCTTCCAGATCGCGGGCTCGATGGCCCTGCAGAAGGGCTTCATGGAGGCGAGCCCGATCCTCCTCGAGCCGATCATGAACGTCGAGGTGACGACCCCGGCCGAGCAGGCGGGCGACGTCATCGGCGACCTGAACTCCCGCCGGGGCCGGATCATCGGCATGGAGCCGTCAGGGGAGACGGCGGCCGTGCGGGCGCAGGTGCCGATGGCCGAGATGCTCAACTACGAGCCGAGCCTCCGCTCCATGACGGGCGGGCGTGGCGGCTACTCGATGGAGTTCTCCCACTACGAGGAGGTCCCGGCGTTCCTGGCCGAGAAGGTGGTCAAGGAGGCGCAGAAGGAGAAGGCCGAGAAGCACTGAGGTGCGCTATGGCTTCGTGATCGACCAGCCCCGTGCGTACGCCCCGACCGGTCCGCGTACCGGATCGACCGACGATGAGCGCCACTCCCGGCGCCTGATCGTTGGTGCCATCCCGACGAGATAGGTCGCGCGTCGGGCTCACCGCCGCCGCGACCTGGCTCGTCGTGGCCGCGGCGCTGTCCTCCCTGAGCGGGGGAGCGGGGCGCCCGCGACCGTGGCGGCGCATGGCACTCGGCACCCCGGGAGCCTCGTCTCGCCACCGCCGGTGTCAACTCTCGATGCCGCTTCTTTGTCCATAGGCCGTCGCGCCGCGGTCGAGGAAAAGGGGGACCTGGACGCTCTGCTGCTCGATGTTCGGCCTTCCCGATTCGGGCTGGTTGAGTCCCCCGCTACCGAGGGTGATGGCTCGATGCGGGCATGCGAGCACGGAGCGTGGAGGCCGCTCCATTGACACGCAAGTCCGCACGAGAGTAAATTGATTTGGTTTGAGGTCGCCTCCTGTCCGCC
>JACQCN010000175.1 GCA_016201575.1 Candidatus Rokuibacteriota bacterium
TCGACCTTCGCCTTCTCGCGCGCGCCGAGCAGCCAGCTCTCCCACGCCTGCCCGCGCTTGGCCTCGAGCAGCTCGGCGGCGGTCTGCTCCCGCTCCTTGACGAGATCCGCGCGGTCGGGCGGCACGCGCTCGAGCGTCTTCACTACATAGTACCCGGCCGGCATCTTCACCGGCTCGCCCACGGTGCCGACGCGCTCCTGCAGCGCCGCCAGCATGGCCTCGCGCGGCAGCCGGTCGATGGGCTGCGCGCGAGAGAAGAGCGGGGTGTCGCCCGCCGGGCGCCCCTCCTTCTTGGCGAGCGCCACGAGGTCGCCGCTCTTCGCCTCCGCGGCGAGCTTCTTCGCCTGCTCGAACGCGACCGCGTCGGCCTTCTTCCGCTTCACCGCCGTCTCCACCTCGTCCTTGATGTCGGCGAGCGGGGGCACGCCCGCGGGCAGGTGCTCCAGCACCTTGAAGATCACGACGCCCGCCGGGGTCTTCACCGGCTCCGAGACGCCGCCGACCGCGACGTTGAAGGCCGCCTCCTGGATCGCGTCGGAGCGCTCGGGCCCCTTGGGCGCGCCCGTCCGACTGATGATCGACTCGCGCGGCTCGAGCCCGAGCTTCCTGGCCTCGGCCGCGAAGTCCTTGGCCGCCTTCAGCACCAGCCGCGCCTGCTCGGCCCGGGCCATCGACCCCTTCTCGATGGCCTGCGTCAGCAGCTTGGCCCGGATCGGCGGCGCGACCTCCTTCACCGGCTTGCGGCCGCCCTCCTTCACGTCCAGCACCTTGATCACGTGGTAGCCGTACTGGGTGCGGACGGGCGTGGGCGACAGCTCGCCCTTCTTCATCGCGAACGCGACCTGCTCGAACTGGGGGATGACCTGCCCCTTCGTGATCCAGCCGAGCTCGCCGTTCTTCTCCTTGGTGCCCGTGTCCTCCGAGAGCTCCCGGGCGAGCTTGCCGAAGTCCTCGCCGGCCTTCGCCCGGCGGATCACTTCCTCGGCCTTGGCCTTGGCCTTGCTCTCGGCCTCGCTGCCGCCCGTCTCGCCGACGCGCAGCAGCACGTGGGCCACCTGCACCTGGCGCGGCGTCTCGAACTCGGAGATGTGCTCCTTGTAGTACTGCTCCACCTCGGCGTCCGGCACGCCCTTGATGTCCTTGATGTCGACGAGGACGTACTGGACCTTGCGGCGATCCGGCCGCTGGAACTGGGAGGCGTTGTCCTTCAGGTAGGCCTCGACCTCGGCGTCGGACGCGGCCGTCTTCGCCATGAGCGCCGGCACGTCCACCAGCGCCCACGCCGCGCGCACCTTCTCCTTGCGGTAGGTGAACGCCTGCTCGACCTCGGCGTCGGAGACCTTCACGCCGCCGACGACCGCGCCCTGCACCTTGCGGCGGATCAGGTCGCGGCGCACGTCGGCCTCGAAGCCCGCCTTGGTCAGCCCGAAGCGCCGCGTGGCCTCGTCGTAGCGCTTCAGCGAGAAGACCCCGTTGTCCTGGAACTCGGGGATCGACTGGATGACGGCGTTCAGCTCGTCGTCGTTGACGCCGAACCCTTCGGCCTTCGCCCGCTGGACGACCAGCGCTTCCTGCACGAGCTCGTTGACCACCTGCTGCCGCAGCCCGAGGCGCTCGGCCATCTCGGGGGTGACCCGGCCCTGGTACATCTGGTTCAGCCGGTTCAGCTCGGCCTGGTACACCCGCTGGTAGCGGTCGAAGGGGATCTCCTCGCCGTTCACGACCGCGACGCTGGTGTCGCTCCCGCCCCCGGACAGGCCGCCCTTCCCCCAGACGTAAAAGGTGGTGATGACCAGCGACCCCACCACGAGCCAGAGGAAGATGTGGAGCGCCTTCATGTACTCCCGCATTGCGGTGATCATTCGATTCCTCCCAAACCGCCATAGGCTATCACGAACCCGGGAGGAGAAGCCGGTCACTCGGGCTCGGCGGGCTCCACGACCGCGGGCGCGGGCTCGCGATCCACGGGGACGACGCGCCGCGCCACCGTGATGAAGCCGGTGTGGGCGACCATCCGATGGAAGGGGCGCACGGACTGCCCGTCGATGTTCCACGGGCGGAAGAGCGTCTCGAACGTCTCGATCAGGCTGAAGGCCGGGCAGCGCCGCAGCGTCTCCACGAGCTGGTGCGACTGGATGATCGTGGGCAGGTAGGAGAGGAAGATCCCGCCCGGCCGCAGGACGGCGGCCACCGCCTCCACGAGCTTCCACGGCTCGGGCAGGTCGAGCAGCACGCGGTCGACCGGCTCCTCGTCGCGCACGCCGTCCTCGATGGCCGTGAAGCGCACCACCAGGTTCGTCACCTCGCCCATCCGCGTGTGGATGTTCGCGAGCGCGCGCCGCGCGAACTCCTCGCGCGACTCGTAGCTGACGACGCGGCCCTCGGCGCCGACCGCGCGGAGGAGCGCGAGCGTCAGCGCGCCCGAGCCCATGCCCGCCTCCAACACGCGGCACCCCGGGTAGATGTCGGCCCAGAAGAGGATCATGGCCAGGTCCTTCGGGTAGATGACCTGGGCCCCGCGCGGCATCTCCAGCACGTACTCGGCGAGCGTCGGGCGGAGGGCGAGGTAGCGCAGCCCGAGCGACGAGCGCACGAGCGTGCCCTTGGGCTGGCCGATGATGGCGTCGTGGGATATCCAGCCGCGGTCGGAGTGGAACGCCTCCGACTTGCGGAGGAAGATCAGGTGGCGCTTGCCGCGCTGGTCGACGAGCAGCACCTGCTCGCCGTCCTGGAACTTCAGCCTGACGTCGGCCATCAGCGCGGCCTGGGCTCGGGCAGGAACAGGGCGACGCCGAATCCCAGCAGCGGCATGACCGCGGTGATCCAGAGCGCGGCCGGCAGGCCCCAGCGGTCGGCGATCCAGCCGAGCAGCGCGACCCCGAGACCCCCGGTGCCGATGGCGAAGCCGACGATCATGCCCGACGCCATGCCGAGGTTGCGCGGAAGATAGGCCTGCCCGAGGACGACCGACACGGTGAACGTTGAGATCAGCGTGAAACCGACGGCGGCGAGCAGGAGGAAGGCAAGGCCGCCCGACGCGAGCAGGAAGCCCGCAGCCATCGGCGCCGCGAGGAGACACGCCCAGACCATGAA
>JACQCN010000176.1 GCA_016201575.1 Candidatus Rokuibacteriota bacterium
GAGTTGGCCGCGTTGACGATCGCGTCGACCTCCCAGTCGGTGATGTCCCCCCGCTCGACGACGACGCTGGTTTGCTTGACCTTGACTTTCATCGGGGTCACTCGCGTGAGCCGTACTCTCGAACCTTGGCGGCCTTCCACAGGCGCTCGAGCTCTTCGGGTGTCTGGGACGCGATGTCCTGCCCGCGCGCCGTCAGATCGGCCTCCATGCCCGCGAAGCGGCGCCGGAACTTCTCGATCGTCCCCTGCAGCGCCTCCTCGGCGTCGATCTGGGACAGCCGCGCGACGTTGACCAGCGAGAAGATGAGGTCCCCGAGCTCTTCCTGGAGGCGAGCCCGGTCGGCCCGCGCGATTGCGTCGTCCACCTCGTCCAGCTCCTCACGGACCTTGTGCAGCGCCGACGCCGCGTCCGGCCAGTCGAAGCGCACCCGCGCGGCCTTGGACTGGGTCCGCTGGGCGCGGAGCAGCGACGGCAGGCTCCGGGGCACGCCCTCCAGCACGGACCGGGAACGCCCCTCGTCCAGAGCCTCGCGCTGCTTGATGGCTTCCCACTGCGTCAGCGCCGCGCGCGCGTCGTCGACCGCCGCGTCCCCGAACACGTGCGGATGCCGGCGGACCATCTTCTCGGCGAGGTGCCGGAGCACGTCGGCCATCGTGTATTCGCCGGCCTCGGCGGCCATCTGCGCATGGAAGATCACCTGGAAGAGGAGGTCGCCCAGCTCCTCCCGGACGGCATCGGGCGATCCCGACTCGATCGCCTCGATGACCTCGTAGGCCTCCTCGACGAGGAAGGGCTTCAGCGAGGTCCGGGTCTGCTCGCGATCCCACGGGCAGCCGTCAGGGCTGCGCAAGCGGGCCATGATCTCGAGGAGCGACTCGAAGAGAACTCCGGGGGAGTCGGTCATGTGCGTCTCTTGAACAGATAACCGATTATACATCAAGCATTTTCAGGTATGCTAGGCTCCCTTGTATGGCGACCGAGTCGTCCGAGGAAGACTTCAAGGTCACCGATCGCCGGCGGCGTGCCGATGAGGCCGAGATGCGCCCCGAACCCGCTCCGCGCCGGTCGACCGAGCCGCCCCCGCCCGCTCAGCCGCCGCGGGAGCTCGATCCCGCGCACAGCCTCGCCGGCCTCTTCGTCATGTTCGCCAGCTCGGCCCTGATTGCCCTCGGCGAGTCACCGGATCCGCTGACCGGCCTTGTCCAGAAGGATCTCGCCCAGGCGAGCGAGGCCATCGACGTCCTGACGCTCCTGCGGGAGAAGACCGAAGGACACCGGACGCCGGAGGAAAGCGAACTCCTCGAGCAGATCCTCTACGATCTGCAGCTCCGGTTCGTGCGGGCTACCGGGCAGCCGTCCGGATAACAAGCCGGCCCTCCTCGACGGTCACGCTCTGCACCACCGCCGGCACCTGCCAGCGGAGCGCCCTCTGGCCGGCCTGCCCGAGCATGAGCGTCAGCACCCACGCGCCGATCGGCTGAGTCCCCAGGGCGAACTCGTTCACGTCGAGCTGGCCGTACTCCCGCTCGCGCCGGACGGTTCCGCGCTCGATCTTGAGCCGGCCGCGGACGCGGACCCAGACGGGCTGATCCACCCGGCTCTTGGGCAAGTACGGGGCGATCGGCGCGAACGGGATTCCCTGCATCAGGTTACGGAGCAGCGTCTTGCCGCGGAACTCGATCGTGTTGTCCGGCAGGAGGGAGACCGACAGGGGGGCGAACTGCAGATCGGCGGCGTCGATCAGGTGCCGTGACAGGAATGCGTTCAGCTCGCGCTCGGTGAAGACGATCGGGTCGACCCGGCTCGACCGCTGGCCATCGCGCAGCACCAGCTCGTAGAGCTTCTGCTGGGCCCGGTACCCGTCGGCGGTGGTGAACGGCTTGATCTGCACCTCGGGTTCGTCGAAGATGTTGGCCGAGAAGAAGACCGCTCCGGCGGCTGCGACCCCGAAGATCACGATGAGCAAAATGACCAGGAGGCAGCCGACACAGCCGAGGCGCATGGTGGCACCGTAGCACCGCGAGTTTTCCAGCGTCAACAAATACGCCGGCGTTACTACTACTTTCGTCCCCCTGCCGGTCACCCAGCCCGACCCGAGGAACCGCACGTCGGCCAGGTGACTTGACATATGACAACTCATGGGATATATACTTAACAGACTTAGATCCAAGATGGATGAGAGGAGCCGGCTCAGCAAAGCAGGAGGACCAGACAATGGCAGTGGAGCGATGGCGTCCGTTTGGGTCAGTATCCCGCTGGGAACCGATGGGAGGCCTCACCGACATCCAGAGCGAGATGAACGGCCTGTTCGACTCTTTCTTCGGTCGTTCGACCGGCGACAGCGCGATGACCGAACGGGTCTGGGCGCCGGCGGTCGACGTGTACGAGACCAAGGACGACCTGGTCGTTTCCTGCGACATCCCGGGTGTCCGCGAGAAGGAAGTGTCGGTCTCCATCACCGGTGAAATGCTGACGGTGAAGGGCGAGCGGAAGCCCGCGGCCGAGGCCCAGGACGAGAGCGACCACCATCTGGAGCGCTGGTACGGGAAGTTCGAGCGCCACCTCAGGCTGCCGATCCCCGTCCAGGCCGACAAGGTCAAGGCCACGTACCGCGACGGCGTGCTCGATATCAAGCTGCCCAAGGCCGAGGGGATCAAGCCGAGGGAGATCAAGATCGACCTGCCGTGAGACGGCGCGCGTGCAGGGCGGCCCGGGGCCGCGCCGATGGACGTGCCGCCCCGGGCCGAAGGTTCACAACAGGACGAAAAGGGAGAACATCGACATGGCGAAGGTAATCGGTATCGACCTCGGAACGACGAACTCCGTGGTCGCGATCGTCGAGGGCGGAGACCCGGTCGTCATTGCCAACCAGGAGGGCAGCCGGCTGACCCCGTCGGTGGTCGGCTTCACGAAGGACGGGGAGATCCTGGTCGGTCAGGTGGCGAAGCGCCAGGCGATCACCAACCCCGAGAACACGGTCTTCTCGATCAAGCGGTTCATGGGGCGGCGCTACGACGAAGTGCTCCAAGAGATCAAGCTTGTCCCCTACAAAGTCGTCAAGGCCGATAACGGGGACGCCCGTGTCGAGGTTCGCGGCAAGGTGTACTCGCCGCCGGAGGTGTCGGCGATGACCCTCCGGAAGCTGAAGGAGGCGGCCGAGGCCTACCTCGGCGAGAAGGTCACCCAGGCCGTGATCACCGTGCCCGCCTACTTCAACGACAGCCAGCGGCAGGCCACCAAGGACGCCGGACGGATCGCGGGCCTCGAGGTGCTCCGGATCATCAACGAGCCCACGGCGGCCTCGCTCGCCTACGGCATGGACAAGAAGAAGGAGGAGACGATCGTCGTCTACGACCTCGGCGGCGGGACCTTCGACATCTCCATCCTGGAGATCGGCGAGGGCGTGTTCGAGGTCAAGGCCACCAACGGCGACACGCACCTCGGCGGCGACGACTTCGACCAGAAAATCATCGACTGGATCGCCGAGGAGTTCAAGCGCGAGAACGGAATCGACCTCGGCAAGGATCGGATGGCCCTGCAGCGGCTGAAGGAAGCGGCCGAGAAGGCCAAGTGCGAGCTGTCGACCACGCTGCAGACCGAGATCAACCTGCCCTTCATCACCGCCGACGCGAGCGGCCCCAAGCATCTCGTGATGACGCTGACGCGGGCCAAGCTCGAACAACTCGTGACCGACCTGATCGAACGCACGCTCGCGCCCTGCCGCCAGGCGATGAAGGACGCCGGGTTCACCCCGAAGGACATCCAGGAGGTGATCCTGGTCGGCGGCCAGACGCGGATGCCCAAGGTCCAGGAGGCCGTGAAGCAGCTCTTCGGGCGCGAGCCCCACAAGGGCGTGAACCCGGACGAGGTGGTGGCGGTGGGCGCGGCGGTGCAGGCCGCGGTGCTGACCGGCGAGGTCAAGGACCTCCTGCTCCTCGACGTGACGCCGCTGTCCCTCGGCATCGAGACCCTGGGCGGCGTGATGACCCCGCTGATCCCGCGCAACACCACGATCCCGACGAAGAAGAGCGAGACCTTCACCACGGCCGCGGACAACCAGACCTCGGTCGAGGTGCACGTGCTCCAGGGCGAGCGCCCGATGGCGCGGGACAACCGGACGCTGGGCAAGTTCCACCTGGTGGGCATCCCGCCGGCGCCCCGCGGCGTGCCGCAGGTCGAAGTGACCTTCGACATCGACGCCAACGGCATCCTCAACGTGTCGGCCAAGGACAACGCGACCGGCAAGCAGCAGGCGATCACGATCACGGCGTCGTCGACCCTGACCAAGGAGGAGATCGACCGGATGGTGAAGGAGGCCGACGCCCACTCGGCCGAGGACACCCGGCGCAAGCAGGAGATCGAGATCCGGAACCAGGCGGACTCGCTCGTGTACTCCACGGAGCGCACGCTGTCCGAGCACGGCGGCAAGCTCGCGGAGAGCGATCGCAAGGCGGTCGAGGATGCGCTGGCCGAGGCGCGGGAGGCGCTGAAGGGCGAGGACTACGACCGCATCACGCGCGCGCAGGAGAGCCTGACGCGCGCCTCCCACAAGCTCGCCGAGGTGATGTACCGCGCGGCGCAGGCCCAGTCCCAGCCCGGGCCGGCGCCGGGAGGCGACGGCGGCCCCCGTCCCGGACCCAAGGAGGGGGAGGTGGTCGACGCCGAGTTCGAGGACCTGGGCGAGAAGAAGTAAGGGCTGATCATGCGGCGGGACTACTACGCGGTGCTCGGCACCGCGGTCACGGCGGACCTCCGCGAGATCCGGCGCGCCTACCGCGTGCTGGCGCGGCGCTACTCGCCGGACGTCAACTTCTGGGACGCTGAGGCGCGGGCGCTCTTCGACGAGATATCGGAGGCGTACCGCGTCCTCAGCGATCCCGGCGCCCGCTCGCTCTACGACCGCTTCGGCCACGCCGTCACGGACGGCGAGGCGCTCGGCGCCGGCCGTCGCGGCGACGATCTCCACGTGGCGGTCTCGCTGGCCTTCGACGAGGCCGTCCGCGGCACGACCCTGACCATGGACCTGACCCGGTTCTCGCCGTGCGCCGCGTGCGGCGGGGCCGGCTGCGACGACTGTCGCGGCCGGGGGATCCGGCCCGCCACCGAGCCGGTCACGGTGCCGATCCCGGCCGGGGTGGACACGGGGACCCAGGTGCGCATCGCCGGGCAGGGGCATGCCGGGCCGTTCGGCGGCCCCCGCGGCGACCTGATCGTGAGCACCCGGGTGAGCCCGCACCCGTTCTTCGTCCGGAAGGGCGACAACCTGCACTGTGAGGTGCCGGTGACGCTGGCCGAGGCGATCCTCGGCGCGCGGATCCAGGTGCCGACGCTCGACGGCGAGGCCGTGGTCGTGATCCCGCCGGGCACGCCGGGCGGGCGGGCGTTCCGGCTGCGCGGCCGCGGCGTGGCGCACGTCTTCGGCGAGGGCCGCGGCGACCTGTACGTGACGGTTCAGGTCGCGATCCCGACGGGGCTCGACGCCCGGACGCAGGAGATGGTCCGCGAGCTCGACCGCGTGCTGGCCTTGGATCCGCGCGCGGCGCTCCGCACGTGCTTCGAGGGCCGGATATGACGGATCGCGGCAAGCCGCTCTACATGATCGGCGTCGTCGCCGACATGGTGAAGGTGCACCCCCAGACGCTCCGGTTCTACGAGAAGAAGGGGCTCATCCACCCGAGCCGCACCGAGGGCCGGACGCGCATGTACTCGGCGGAGGACGTCGAGGAGATCTCGCGGGTGCTGCGCCTGTCGCGGGACCTCGGGGTGAATCTCGCCGGCGTGGAGATCATCATAAAAATGCGGCGGCGGATGCTCGAGATGCAGAAGCAGATCGAAAACTTGCTGGAGTTGGTGCGCGAGGAGGGCGGCGGGACGCGCCGCGCGGGCGGGGAGCGCCAGCCGCGCGAGGCGCTCGTACGAGCGGCCACCGGACAGCTCCGGCCCGTCGACCTGTTCTAGAAAGAAGGACTCGGAGGAAGGACGGAATTCAATGGCAGAGAAGCAGGACCTGATCATCCCGGACGTCGTCGCGATTCTTCCGCTGCGCGACACCGTGCTCTTTCCCCAGGCGGTGCTGCCGCTGTCGGCCGGCCGGCCGGCGTCGCTGCAGCTCGTCGAGGAGGCCGCGCGGGCGGGGCGCGTGATCGGCGTGGTGGCGCAGCGGGACGCCGCCCAGGACGAGCCGGGCCCGGACGGCCTCCATCCCGTCGGCGTCATCACGGTCATCCACAAGATGGCCAAGCAGGCGGACGGGACGGTGCGCTTGCTCGTCCAGGGGCTGAGTCGCTTCCGGCTCGTCGAGGTCCTGCAGCAGAAGCCGTACCTCCGGGCGCGGATCGAGACGCTGGCCGAGCCCGCCGAGGCGCCCAGCGACGTCGAGTCGCAGGCCCTCATGCGGAACGCGGTCGCGCTGTTCCAGAAGATCGTGTCGCTGTCGCCGCTGCTCCCCGACGAGGCGGCCGGCCTGCCCGTCAACATCCCGCAGCCGGGCGTGCTCGCCGACGTGATCGCGGCCACCCTCCCGACCCTCCCGACCGCGGCCAAGCAGGAGCTGCTCGAGACCCTCGACGTCAAGCTCCGTCTGCAGAAGGTCGTCACGCTGCTGACGAAGGAGGCGGAGGTGCTGGAGCTCGGCTCGAAGATCCAGTCCGAGGTCCAGTCGGAGATGTCGAAGACGCAGCGCGAGTACTACCTCCGCGAGCAGATGAAGGCGATCCAGAAGGAGCTCGGCGGCGCCGACGAGCGGACGCAGGAGATCGAGGACCTGCGGGCCAAGATCGAGGCGGCCGGCATGCCCGAGGAAGCCCACAAGGAGGCGCTGCGCGAGCTCGACCGCCTGGCCAAGATGCCGCCGGCGGCCGCGGAGTACACCGTCGCGCGGACGTACCTCGACTGGCTGATCGCGATGCCGTGGAAGGCGGAGACGATCGACAACGTGGACATCGCGCAGGCCCACCGGGTCCTCGACGCGGACCACGTCGGCCTCGACAAGATCAAGGAGCGCATCCTCGAATACCTCGCGGTGAAGAAGATCCGCCCGGAGGGCAAGGACCCGATCCTGTGCTTCGTCGGCCCGCCCGGCGTGGGCAAGACCTCGCTCGGCCGCTCGGTGGCGCGCGCCCTGGGCCGCAAGTTCCACCGGCTGTCGCTCGGCGGCATGCGGGACGAGGCCGAGATCCGCGGCCATCGCCGGACGTATATCGGCGCGCTCCCGGGCCAGATCATCCAGGGGCTCCGGCGGGCCGAGTCGAAGAATCCCGTGTTCATGCTGGACGAGGTCGATAAGCTGGGGATGGATTTCCGCGGGGACCCCTGCGCGACCGGATGGAGGTCATCCACCTCGCGGGCTACACCGAGGAGGAGAAGATCGGCATCGCCCAGCAGCACCTCGTGCCGAAGCAGGCGCGGGAGCACGGGCTCGCCGCGGGCACGGACGTGACGTTCACCGACGCCGCTCTGCGGATCCTCTGCCGGGGGTACACGCGGGAGGCGGGCGTGCGGAGCCTCGAGCGGGAGATCGCGACGATCTGCCGGAAGATCGCCCGCCGGCGCGGCGAGGGCGACCGCGAGCCGGTCACGGTCACGCCGGACCTGGTCTCGACGCTGCTCGGCGCGCCCCGCTGGGAGTACGAGGAGCTGCGGGAGCGGACCCGCCAGCCCGGGGTGGCGGTCGGGCTCGCCTGGACGCCCGTCGGCGGCGACATCCTCTTCGTCGAGGCGACGCGGATGAAGGGCGGCAAGACGCTGACTCTCACGGGGCAGCTCGGCGACGTGATGAAGGAGTCGGTGCAGGCCGCGCTGTCGTGGGTGCGCTCGCACGCGGACCAGCTCGGGATCGCCCCCGACTTCTGGGAGACCTCCGACATCCACGTCCACGTGCCCGCTGGCGCCATCCCCAAGGACGGCCCGTCGGCGGGCGTCACCATGGTCGTGGCCCTGGTCTCGCTCCTGACCGGCCGTCCGGTCCGCGGTGACGTGGCGATGACGGGCGAGATCAGCCTCTCCGGCCGGGTCCTGCCCATCGGCGGCATCAAGGAGAAGGTGCTGGCGGCCCGGCGGGCCGGAGTCAAGACCGTGATCCTGCCGCAGCGCAACGAGAAGAACCTCCTGGAGGACCTCCAGCCCGGGGTCCGCGAGAGCATGACCTTCCATCTGGTCGACTCGATCCAGGAGGTCCTCACGGTGGCCTTCGAGGAGGCGCCGTGGCGTCCGATTCTTCCCGTAGAATCGTTCACTTAGGAGTTGATTGACAGGGGAATCCGGGGCTCCTTAGAATCAAAGGGTGCCGCGGGTTCCTCTGGTGCCCCTTCTGGCTTTCCTCCTGATCCCGGTCGGGCCGGCCGCGGCAGGGACATACCGACTCGTCGACGGGGACGGCACGGTCCACTTCACCAACGCCCCGAGCGAGCCCCGGTACCGCCGGATGGCGGGGGTCTCCGGAACCGCCTCGGGTTGGCTCAGGCTCCCCGGCGTGCAGACCTCTCGCTACTCGACCGAGATCGACGATGCGGCGAGTCGCTACAGCGTGCCCCGGCGGCTCGTCGAGGCGGTGATCCGGGTCGAGTCGGGGTTCAACGCCTCGGCCGTCTCCAGCAAGGGCGCCCGCGGCCTGATGCAGCTCATGCCGCAGACGGCCGCGATCCTCGGCGTGCGCGACGTGTTCAGCCCCCGCCAGAACATCGACGGCGGCGTCCGCCACCTGCGCGGCCTGATGGACCGCTACCCGAAGAACCTGAGGCTCGTGCTCGCCGCCTACAACGCGGGCGAGCAGGCGGTCGACTGGTACGGCGGGGTGCCGCCCTATCCGGAGACGCAGCAGTACGTCGAGAAGGTGATCGAGGAGTACGGCGGGGATGCCGGGGCGGGCCTGCCGCGGAGCTTCTACCGCTACGAGCAACGCGACGGGACGGTCGTCTACACGAACATCCCGCCCGTGTCCCGCGCCCGCCGCTAGATCACTCGGAGGGGGCCTCGACGGCCCCCTCCGATACCTCCCCCAGAATCGAGTTGCGCCGGCGGAGCCGGCGCTCGAACGGCGGCGAGTCCTCCCAGACTAGGCGTCGGGCGCGGTGGGTTCGCCTCAGGGCTGGCGCCAGACCAGATCGAGGAACCGCCCGAGCAGCCCGTCCGCGACGAACGTCTCGACCGCGTTCCGCGTCCCGTCCTGATCCATCCCCCAGAGCGCCGCGCGCTTGCCCGTGTCCACGGCCATCTGGATGAAGGCGTGCTGGTCGCGGGCGAACGCGACCGGCAGGTCCTCGTAGATCTGCGTGGTGAAGGCGTTGACGCCGGGCCCCCCGACCGCGATGGCGGGGAAGAACTCCGCCAGCTCCTGGTTCAGGAGCCACACGTCGGTGACGACGACGGCCGCGCGGCCATTCGTCCCGCCCGCGCGCGCGTTGACTTCGCGCTTGAGCCGATAGGCGAGCGGCCGGTCTTCCTCCTCGGGCAGGATCCCGTGACCGACGACGATCAGCACGGTCGAGTGCAGGTCGAAGTAGCGGGGCATCACGGATGAATCCTGGCGGCTCGCCTCCCTCGGCTCAGGGCCGGAAGCCCCGGTCGAGACCGCGGTACTGGATCGCCTCGGCGCAATGCTCGGCGGCTATTGTCTCACGTCCCTCAAGGTCGGCGATCGTGCGCGCGACCTTCA
>JACQCN010000177.1 GCA_016201575.1 Candidatus Rokuibacteriota bacterium
GGTAGTCGAGCCGACCGCCGCGATGTGCGACCTCGTGGATCATCGCGATGACGGCGTCGGGATCACGCATGTCGGCGACGACAGGGAAGCCTTCGCCACCGGCCTCCTTGATCCTCCGGAGCGTGTCCGCGGGGTCACCCGTCGGGCGCTGGTTCACCCCGATCGTCTGGACGGGCTACGTCCTGTTCGTCGACGCGCTGGTCGCCGGCCGCACGGGCGACTCGTACCTCACCACCGAGCGCGGGCGGCTGGTCGGGGTGGCGCTGGCCTCGGTCCTGTGCTGGTGGCTCTTCGAGTGGTACAACGCCCCCCGCTTCTGGGCGGGCGGGAGCGCGGGCCTCTGGTGGCACTACCGCGACCTCGAGCCCAACCCCTTCCTCCGCCGCGCCGGCTACGACTGGGCCTTCGCCACGATCTTCCCCGCGCTCTTCCTCACCGCCCGCGCCCTCCAGGCCGGGGCGCTCGGCCGGCTCCGCGTGCGCCCGGTGCGCCTGCCGGCCTGGACGCTCTCGCTCTCGATCGCGGCGGGCGCGGCCTGCGTGGTGCTGCCGCTGGTCGTCGTCTCCCGCTGGCTCGTGCCGCTCGTGTGGATCGGCTACGTGCTCCTGCTGGAGCCGGTCAACTACCGGGTGGGAGCGCCGTCGTGGCTCCGCGCCCTCGGGCGGGGCGACGCCGGGCCCGTGACGGCGCTGCTGGCCAGCGGCGCGATCTGCGGCGTGCTGTGGGAGTTCTGGAACTACTGGGCGCTCACCCGGTGGACCTACACGGTGCCCTACCTCGGGGACGTGAAGGTCTTCGAGATGCCCGTGCTCGGCTACCTCGGGTTCCCCCCTTTCGCGCTCGAATGCTCCGCCATGTATAATTTCCTCCGCTTCGTGTTCGCCGATCACTCTCAGGGAGGTCACCCATGAAAGCGGTGCGAGTTCACACGCCTGGCGGTCCCGACGCGCTCACGTACGAGGACGTTCCCGAGCCCGTCGCCAAGACCGGCGAGGCGATCGTCAAGGTCGACGCGGCGGGCCTGAACTACATCGACGTGTACGTCCGCACGGGGCTCTACAAGCAGGAGCCGCCCTTCACGGTGGGCTTCGAGGCGGGCGGCGCGGTGACGGCCGTGGGGCCGAACGTGAGCGGGGTGAAGGTGGCCGATCGGGTCGCCTACACCGGCGTCCTCGGCGCCTACGCGCAGTACGCCGCCGTCCCCGCCGCGCGCCTGGTGAAGCTGCCCGACGGCGTCACCACCAAGCAGGGCGCGGCGGCCATGCTGCAGGGGATGACGGCCCATTACCTCGCGTGCTCGACGTATCCGCTGAAGAAGGGCGACACCTGCGTGATCCACGCGGCGGCCGGCGGGGTGGGGCTGCTGCTCTGCCAGATCGCCAGGACGCGCGGCGCCCGCGTCATCGCCACCGTGTCGACCGAGGAGAAGGCCAAGCTGGCGCGGGAGGCGGGCGCCGACGACGTCATCCTCTACACGCAGCAGGACTTCGAGGCCGAGGTCAAGCGGCTCACGGGCGGCAAGGGCGTGCAGGTCATCTACGACGGCGTCGGCAAGACCACGTTCGACAAGGGGCTCTCGTGCCTCGCGCCCCGCGGCATGATGGTGCTCTTCGGTCAGTCGAGCGGGCCCGTGCCGTCCTTCGACCCGAGCATCCTCAACGCAAAGGGGTCGCTGTTCCTCACCCGCCCGAGCCTCTTCCACCACATCGCCACCCGCGAGGAGCTGGTCCAGCGGGCGGGCGACGTGCTCGGCTGGATCCGCGACGGCAAGCTCAGGCTCCGCATGGAGACGGAGTTCGCGCTGAAGGACGCCGCCGAGGCCCATCGGGCCCTGGAGAGCCGGACGACGACGGGCAAGGTTCTCCTGATCCCGTGAAGCCCAGGGCGCTCCTCGCGGTCGCCCGGGCCCTGATCTCCGCATGCTGAAGTGGGTCGCGGCGGCGGTCGCCGCCATCCTCGTCCTCGTCATCGCGGCGGCCGTCGCCATCCCGTACGTGGTCGACACCCCGCGGGTGCAGGCGCTGATCTCGCACACCGTGACGCAGGCGCTCGGCCGGCCGGTCAAGTTCGCGTCGGTGTCGGTCTCGGTGTTCCCGCTGCCCGCCGTCAAGCTGAAGGATCTCCAGATCGCCGAGGATCCGCGCTTCGGCGCCAGGCCGTTCCTGAGGGTCGCCACCGGAAGCTTCCGGCTCCGCGTGTGGCCGCTGCTGTCGGGGCGCGTCGAGTTCAGGGAGCTGGTGCTGGAGAATCCCCAGGTGATCCTGATCCAGGATCGCGGCGGCCGCATGAACATCTCGTCGCTGGGCCCGGTGCCCGGCGGCGCCACGGGCGGCCACGCGAGCCCGGGACGGGCGGGCGGCGCGGCGGGCGGCGTCCCCGTCGTCTCGCGGATCCGCATCGTCGACGGCCTGCTCCTGTA
>JACQCN010000178.1 GCA_016201575.1 Candidatus Rokuibacteriota bacterium
GGGGCCGTCGCCGGGCATCAACGCCGTCATCGCGGCGGCGACGATCGAGGCGCGGAACCAGGGGCTGCGGGTGCTCGGCGTGCAGGACGGCTTCAAGTGGCTCATGCGGGGCGACGTCGCCCACGTCTTGGATCTCGGGATCGCGGATGTCTCCCGCATCCACTTCGAGGGCGGCTCGATCCTCCGCACCTCGCGCGCGAACCCCACCCGCACCGCCGAGGGCATGGCCAGCGTCGTGGAGACCCTTCGCCAGCTCGAGGTCTCCTACCTCCTCACGATCGGCGGGGACGACACGGCGTTCGGCGCCTCCGGCGTGGCCCGCGCGCTCAACGGCTCCCTCGGCGTGGTGCACGTCCCCAAGACCATCGACAACGACCTCCCGCTGCCCCCGGATGTTCCGACGTTCGGCTTCACCACCGCGGTGGACCTGGGCAAGGAGCTGGTCCAGAACCTCATGCTGGACGCGGCCACCACCGAGAAGTGGTTCTTCGTGACGGTGATGGGGCGGCGCGCGGGGCACCTCGCGCTCGGCATCGCCGGGGCCGCCGGCGCCACGCTCGCGCTGATCGTCGAGGAGTTCGACGAGCCGCGGATCTCGCTCGAGCGGCTCGCGGTCATCCTCGAGGGCGCGATCGTCAAGCGCCGCGCGCAGGGGCGCGAGCACGGCGTCGCGCTCCTGGCCGAGGGGCTGTCGGCGCGGCTCGATCCCGCGACGCTGGGGACGATCGAGCACGACAGCTACGGCAACGTGCGCCTGTCGGAGCTGGAGCTGGCGCGGCGCCTCAAGGACGGGGTGGCGGCGAGCCTGCGGGCCCGCGGCATCGACGTCTCGATCGTGGCCAAGGATCTGGGCTACGAGCTCCGCTGCGCGCCGCCGGGCGGCTTCGACATCCAGTACTGCCGGAGCCTCGGGTACTGGGCCACGCGGCTGCTGCTCGGCGGCGGCACCGAAGCCGTGGCCACGATCCAGGGCGGCCGGCTCGTCCCGATCCCGTTCAAGGAGATGATCGCCCCGGAAACGGGACGCGTGCGCGTGCGCTACGTCGACGTGACCTCGGAGATGTACCAGACCCTCGCCGCCTACATGATCCGCCTCAAGCCCGAGGACTTCGCGCACCCGGCGCAGGTGCGCCTGCTGGCGCGCGCGGCGCACCTCGACGAGGCCGCTTTCGTGACGCGCTTCAGGCCCGCCGCGCTCGCCCCGCGCCGCGCCGGGCCGGCGACGGCCTGACCGCCGCGGTATCCGGAGCCTGCGGAGGGGCGGCCACACCTTGACCGTCGGTGTCGGCCATAGGCGAGCCGATACACCGCGGTATCCGGAGCCTGCGGAGGGGCGGCGACACCTGTGGTGTTGCCGCCCCGGGCCGCGCGCCGCCCCGACCGGCACGAGCGCCTGGTGAAATTCCACAAGAATTCGAGACTTGGCCCACCCGCGCCGCGCCTCGGCCGGATGGCCCCCTCATTGCATCGGTCGAGTGCATTCCCCCGGGAGGATCGATGGACATGATGAACGTCATGAACGTCGGGATCGCCGCCGACCACGGAGGGTTCGCGCTGAAGGAACGGCTCGTCAAGTCACTCCGCAAAGAGGGGTACGAGGTCGTCGACTTCGGCGCTCCGACCTTCGTTCCCGGGGACGACTACCCGGACATCGTCCTCCCCCTGGCCAGGGCGATCGCCGGCGGCCACGTCGCGCGAGGAGTCGCGATCTGCGCAAGCGGAGTCGGCGTCTGCATCGCCGCCAACAAGATCCGGGGCGTGCGGGCGGCGCTCTGCGCCGACCACTACTCGGCGCACCAGGGAGTGGAGGATGACGCGATGAACGTCCTCTGCCTGGGCGCGCGGGTGGTCGGGCCGTCCGTCGCATGGGACCTCGTGCAGACGTTTCTGGCCGCTCGCTTCACCGACGCCGAGCGCCACCGCCGGCGGCTGGGGAAGCTGGCCGAGGCCGAGGCCCAGGGCTGATGGGCGCGGGTCGGCCGGCCGCGCCGAGCGCCCGGACGCGCCCGGCGCGCCGCACTGGCAGGAGGGTTTGATGACAACCCGCTGCTCCGGCAGCCGCTGCACGAGCAGATGTCGCAGATGATGCAGCACAAGGCCGAGACGCAGAAGCAAATGTCCGAGATGATGGGCGCGCTCGAGGGCAAGACGCCGGAGAAGAAGTAGGAGTCCGCGCCCGGAGGATGCGATCGTGAGCGACTTTCTCGGCAACTATGGGTTCTTCATTCTCCTCGCCCTCCTGATGCTGGTATGCCACCTGGGCCATGGCGGTCACGGTGGCCATGGCGGTCACGGGGGCGGCGAGAAGGACGAGCCGGACAAGGAACCGAAGACCGGCGGACATCAGCACTGAGCCTCGGTCGTGGAGGGAAGGGCGATGCAGCCACTCAACTGGAAGGTCATGACGTGGAGCCTCGGGCTCTTCGGCGCCGTCACGTTCGTCCTCTGCGTCGTGTACGGGCTCCTCGTACCCGCGGCGCTTCACATGACGCAGCTTCTCGAGATCGCGCTGCCCGGCTTCCACTGGCTGAGCGTCGGCGGCTCCGTCCTGGGGCTCGTGGAAAGCTTTCTCTACGGCGTCTATGCGGGTCTCGTGTTCACGCCCATCTACAACTTCGTCGCCCGCCGCTGTGGCTGAGCGGGAGAAGGAGCAGAGCGATGGAACTGGCTTGGGCTGCTGTTGGGCTTCGTCGCCCTGTGGCTGTTCCCGACGCGTGCCGGTCGAGGATGCGGTGTTGGCCGGCGCGAACCCGACCGCCAGGGTGGCCGCACCCCGGACAATCAGAATGAGGCTCCACACGATCACCAGCGCCTGACCGGTGACCGGAGTGCTCTACGACGAGGACCCGGTCAAGCTCATTGGCCGGCTGATTCACTACTACCGCACGCAGCACTACCGGAAGCCGTCCTGCTTCTGCGATGCGAAGGCTGAGGGGTAATGGAGTGAGCCGCGATGAAGGTGCCGCGATGACTGTTCCGTCATTGACCACTGGCGTCGGGAACGACACGGCGGGAAGCGTGCGTGTCGAGCTGCCGGTCTCCGGCCTCAAGTGCCCGGCCTGCGTCCAGTCGCTGGAGAGCGCGCTGCGCGCGGTGCCGGGCGTGACGCGCGCAACCGTCAACCTTGCCACCGGGCGCGCCTTCGTGGAGTACGACCCGAAGACAACGGGCCTCGCCGCGGTCCACGCGGCGATGAAGACGGCGGGCTACCGGGCGGGCGCCGCGACGGCACGGTTCGCGATCAAGGGGATCATGTGCGCCTCGTGCGTCACGAAGATCGAGCGAGCGCTGGGCGCCACCCCGGGCGTGCTCGACGCCAGCGTGCGGGTCGGGACCGAAGAAGCCGTCGTCGAGTACCTCCCCGCGGTGACGAGCCTCCCGGCGGTCAAGGCTGCCGTCGCCTCCGCCGGCTACGAAGTGGCCGATGCTCCGCCGCCCCTGAGTCCTGGGACCGTCGATCGCGAGGCCGAAGAGCGCACGCGCGAGTACCGGGCGCTCATGCGCAAGTGGTGGTTCGGCGCCGCCGTCGGCGTCTTCACCATGATCATGAGCTACCCGTGGCTCTTTCCCGTCCTCCGCGCCTGGTTCCTGCGCGGGAGCCCGCAGCTCTGGTGGGTCTGGGCGGGGATGGGCGTCGCCTCGCTGGCGGTTCTGGCCTACAGCGGCAACCAGTTCTTCACCGGGGCCTGGGCCGCCCTGAAGCACCGCTCCGCCAACATGCACACGCTCATCGCGATGGGCACGGGGATCGCCTGGATCTACTCGACCATCGCGCTGCTCTTTCCGCGCCTCTTCCCCTCCTCCGAGCTCACCGACGTCTACTACGACGTGACCGTCGTCGTCACGGCGCTCGTCGTCCTCGGCCTCGCGATGGAGCTCAAGGCGAAGGGCCGGACCTCGGAGGCGATCAAGAAGCTGATCGGGCTCCAGGCCAAGGGCGCGCGTGTCGTGCGCGACGGCACGGAGCTCGACATCCCGGTCGAGGAGGTGCTGGTCGGCGACATCGTCGTCGTCCGCCCGGGGGAGAAGGTCCCCGTGGACGGCGAGATCGTCGAGGGCGCGTCCGCGGTCGACGAGTCGATGGTCACCGGCGAATCGCTTCCGGTCGAGAAGAAGGTCGGCGACGAGGTGATCGGCGCGACGATCAACAAGACCGGCGCCTTCCGGTTCCGGGCGACGAAGGTCGGCAAGGACACCGCCCTCGCCAACATCATCCGGATGGTCCAGGACGCTCAGGGGTCGAAGGTGCCCGTCCAGCGCCTCGTCGACGTCGTGTCGGGCTACTTCACGCCGGCGGTGGCGATCCTGGCGATCCTCGGGTTCATGATCTGGTACACGTTCGGGCCGGCGCCGGCGGTGGTCTACGCCCTCATCGTCGCGGTGACGACGCTCATCATCGCCTGTCCCTGCGCACTCGGCATGGCGACGCCGATGTCGCTCACCACGGGCGTCGGGCTCGGCGCGCTCAACGGCATCCTGATCCGGAGCGGTGAAGCGCTGCAGACCGCGCAGAAGCTCCAGACGATCATCCTGGACAAGACGGGCACCATCACGCACGGGAAGCCGGTGCTGACCGACGTGCTGGTGACCGGCGGGCGGCGCGAAGAGGAGCTGCTCCGTCTGGCCGGGGCTG
Source organism: Candidatus Rokuibacteriota bacterium (assembly GCA_016201575.1). Lineage (GTDB taxonomy): Bacteria > Methylomirabilota > Methylomirabilia > Rokubacteriales > CSP1-6 > AR9. Next base: position 4,634 of record JACQCN010000178.1, read on the forward strand.
TCGAGAAGTCTTCGGAGCATCCGCTGGCGGCCGCGATCGTCGAGGGTGCGACGGCGCGAGGTCTCGCGCTGCCCGGTGTCGAGGCGTTCAACGCGATCCCGGGCCACGGCATCGAGGCGCGCGTCGAAGGCCACGAGGTGCTCGTCGGGAACCTGAAGCTCATGCGGGACCGGAAGATCGCGCTGGGGGAGCTCGAGGCCCACGCATCCCGGCTCGCCGACGAAGGCAAGACGCCCATGTACGTGGGCATCGACGGCGGCGCCGCCGGCATCGTGGCCGTGGCCGACACCGTCAAGGAGGACTCGAAGGAGGCGATCCAGGCCCTGACGGCCATGGGACTCGAGGTCGTGATGATGACGGGCGACAACGAGCGGACGGGCAAGGCGATCGGCCGTCAGGTCGGCATCGAGCGCGTGCTCGCCGAGGTGCTGCCCCAGGACAAGGCGTTCAACGTGCAGAAGCTCCAGCTCGAGGGCAAGAAGGTCGGCATGGTCGGCGACGGGATCAACGACGCGCCCGCCCTGGCGCAGGCCGACGTCGGGTTCGCCATCGGCACGGGCACCGATGTCGCCATCGCCGCGTCCGACGTGACGCTCATCAAGGGGAGCCTGCGCGGCGTGGTCCTCGCGATCGAGATCAGCCGGGCGACGATGCGTAACGTCTACCAGAACCTCGCCGGCGCCTTTGTCTACAACGTGCTCGGCCTGCCGATCGCGCTCGGGCTCCTCTATCCGTTCCTCGGGATCCTGCTCTCGCCGCTGCTCGCCGCGCTGGCGATGTCGTTCAGCTCGGTGACCGTGATCGCCAGCGCCAACCGGCTGAAGGGATGGAAGCCGCGTCCGACGATGGAGCGTGTGCCGTGACCTGGGACAGGATCATCGTCAACGTGGTCGGCCTCGCGCTGATCGCGTTCATCGTGTGGTTCTTCTGGCTGGTCAAGGCCAGAGGGGTGAAGGCGGCGCTCACCAGCGCCGGGTACCAGGAGCAGATGGTGCTCGTCAAAGGCGGCTACACGCCCGACGTGATCGTCGTCGAGCGGGGCAAGCCCGTGCGGCTGAACTTCGTCCGCCAGGAATCGGCGTCCTGCAGCGAGATGGTGCTGCTGCCGGCGTTCAACAAGTCTGCGAAGCTCCCCGAGGGGCAGACCGTGCCCGTCGAGTTCCTTCCGACCGAGGCCGGCGAGTACGAGTTCGCCTGCCAGATGGGCATGTTCCGCGGGCGGCTCATCGTGGAGCCATGAAGAGCGTTCCGCAGTCAGCAGGGTGTGGACACGAAGGAAGGGAGAACCATGGCTGCCAAGGGACCGCTTTCCCCGGAGCTCCTGCGGAAGATGGACGCCTACTGGCGGGCGGCCAACTACCTGTCCGTCGGGCAGATCTATCTCTACGATAATGCGCTCCTGAAAGAGCCGCTCACCACCCGGCATATCAAGCCGAGGCTGCTCGGGCACTTCGGCACCACGGTGGGCCTCAACCTCATCTACGTCCACCTCAACCGCGTCATCAAGGAGCGCGACCTGAGCGTGATCTACATCGCGGGGCCGGGCCACGGCGGTCCCGGCCTGGTCGCCAACGCGTATCTCGAGGGGACGTACAGCGAGGTCTACCCCAACGTCTCGCCGGACGAGCACGGCATGAAGCGCCTCTTCACCCAGTTCTCGTTCCCCGGCGGTATCCCGAGCCACGTCGCCCCCGAGACGCCCGGCTCCATTCACGAAGGCGGCGAGCTCGGCTACGCCCTCTCGCACGCCTATGGCGCGGCGTTCGACAACCCCGACCTGCTCGTGGCGTGCGTGGTCGGCGACGGCGAGGCGGAGACCGGGCCGACCGCGACGAGCTGGCATTCCAACAAGTTCCTCAACCCGGTCCACGACGGGGCGGTGCTCCCCATCCTGCACCTGAACGGGTACAAGATCGCCGGTCCGACGGTGCTCGCCCGGATCAGCCACGAGGAGCTGGACCAGCTCTTCCGCGGGTACGGCTACACGCCCCACGTCGTGGAAGGAGACGACCCCGAGACTGTGCATCAGCTCCTGGCCGGGACCCTCGACACGGTCCTCGACGAGATCAAGCGGATCCAGACCGACGCCCGCACGAACGGCTTCGACTGGACCAAGCGCCCGCGGTGGCCGATGATCATCCTCCGGACGCCCAAGGGCTGGACCGGCCCCAAGGAGGTGGACGGCAAGCCCGTCGAGGGCACCTGGCGCTCGCACCAGGTTCCGCTGTCCGACCTCGTCGAGAAGCCCGGCCACGTCAAGCTCCTCGAGCAGTGGATGAAGAGCTACCGGCCCGAGGAGCTGTTCGACGAGCGCGGCCGGCTCCGCCCGGAGCTGGCGGAGCTGGCGCCCACGGGCGAGCGGCGGATGAGCGCGAACCCGCTCAGGTGCAGGGCGCCTTCCTCCGCGACGTGATGACGCTCAACATGGACGGCCGGAACTTCCGGATCTTCGGCCCCGACGAGACGGCCTCCAACCGCTGGAACCACGTCTTCGAGGTCACCGACCGGATGTCCGTGGCCGAGATCCTGAAGACCGACGAGAACGTCTCGCCTGACGGCCGAATCATGGAGATGCTGAGCGAGCACCAGATGCAGGGCTGGCTCGAGGGGTACCTCCTCACCGGCCGCCACGGCTTCTTCAACTGCTACGAGGCGTTCATCCACATCGTCGACTCGATGTTCAACCAGCACGCCAAGTGGCTGAAGACGACCCGCCACATCCCGTGGCGGCGTCCGCTCGCGTCCTTGAACTACCTCCTGAGCTCTCACGTCTGGCGGCAGGACCACAACGGCTTCAGCCACCAGGACCCCGGCTTCATCGATCACGTCGTCAACAAGAAGGCGGAGGTGATCCGCGTCTACCTGCCCCCGGACGCGAACACGCTCCTGTCCGTGACCGACCACTGCCTGCGCAGCCGCCACTACGTCAACGTGATCATCGCCGGCAAGCAGCCGGCGCTCCAGTACCTGACCATGGACGAGGCGGTCAAGCACTGCACGTCGGGGATCGGCATCTGGGAGTGGGCCAGCAACGACCGCGGCGGCGATCCGGACGTGGTGATGGCCTGCTGCGGCGATGTCCCGACGCTCGAGACGCTCGCCGCGGTCAAGCTGCTCCGCCAACACGTGCCCGGTCTCAGGATCCGCGTGATCAACGTGGTGGACCTGATGAAGCTCCAGCCCCAGAGCGAGCACCCGCATGGTCTCTCCGATCCGGACTTCGACACGCTCTTCACCCCGGACAAGCCGATCGTCTTCGCGTTCCACGGCTATCCCTGGCTGATCCATCGCCTCACCTACCGGCGGACGAACCACAAGAACCTGCACGTCCGCGGGTACAAGGAGGAGGGCACGACGACGACGCCGTTCGACATGGTGGTGCTGAACGATCTCGACCGCTTCCACCTGGTCGGTGACGTGATCGATCGCGTGCCGAAGCTCGGCTCGGCGATGGCCTACGTCAAGCAGGCGATCCGCGACAAGCTGATCGAGCACAAGGAGTACATCCGGAAGCACGGCGACGACATGCCCGAGAACCGCGAGTGGAAGTGGAGTGACTGAGCCGGCGCCCTGATCGACCGCGGGCTGGCCACGGTGGCAATGTGGCTGGACGAGATCTCGGGGGACCGAAGAAACAGCCGGGAGGGCGATCCCGCGGCGTTGGGGGCCGCCTGCCCCATCTGTGGTGCCGCTGTCCCACTTCCGCATGGACTAAAGGGCCGACAAACGGTGCGCCCGCCGAGATAAGGCGCGAGAAATCGAAATGTTGCGATTCGACTCGCCTTTGGCCCTGGCGATGCAACTGCATCCAGCTGTGATGGCGGCCAGGCGGAGGCGCAAGCAATCGGTGACGAGCTTCTGGACCCTTGGCGTGGTCATCCTGGGTATGTTGCTGGTTCTCGGCGTCGGTTGCTGCCTGTTCGATGCGGAGGCCGGGCACGACGGGCACGACGAGACCGGCGCCGATCTCTGCCTCGGCATGATCGTCGCGTCGCTCATCGTTCCACTCCTGGTCGGGCCGAAACTGATGGGGTGGGTGCCATCAGAAGGGCGCCGGCTCGTCTACGTCACCGCCCCACACCTGCCGGATCCCCCGCCCAAGCGCCACTCCTCGTTCTGACTCTGGCGTCGGTCCAGCGGATCGTGTGCGATCCGGGCTGAGAACCGCGGAACGCGGCGATCCGCCCAGGCCGGACAAGAGAGACGTTCGCAAGCAGTTGAACTGGAGAAGGAGAGGGGAATGGTCCGTTTGCGGGGGGCATCCCTGCTCGTTGCCCTGGCGCTCGGTGTGGTCGCGCCCGCGTGGGCCCGCTCGCATCCGGAGGGGCGGGTGGGCGTCCCCGGGATGGTGGCGCGTGTGTATCCGGCGATCGCCAGCATCATCACGCGCCAGATCGAGCGCGACCAGTTCAACCAGGCCGTCCCGACCCGCGGGCTCGGCTCGGGCTTCATCGTCGACGCGCGCGGCTACATCCTGACGAACAACCACGTCGTGGAGGGCGCCGAGCAGATCAAGGTGACGCTGCCGGACGAGCGGACGTTTCGCGCGACCCTCGTCGGCGCTGATCGCCTGACCGACCTCGCGGTCCTCAAGATCGAGGGCACGAACCTCCCGGTCGTGCGGCTCGGCGACTCCGCGAAGCTGTCCCTCGGGGAAACCGTGATCGCCATCGGCAGCCCGCTCTGGATCGAAGGGGGACCGACGGTCACGACGGGCGTGGTGAGCGGCTTCGGGCGATCGCTGGAGAAGCCCGACCTGCCCTCCCTCCACAACCTGATCCAGACCGACGCCGCCATCAATCCCGGCAACTCGGGCGGTCCGCTGCTCAACCTCGCCGGGCAGGTGGTCGGCATCAACACGGCGCTGATCGGCAGCGCGCACGGCATCGGCTTCGCGATCTCCATCAACGAGGCCAAGCCGGTGCTGGCGGCGCTGATGGCCGGCGGCCGGATCGTCCGGCCGACGATCGGGGTCGCTGCCATCAGCCTGACGCCGCAGATCGCCTTCGCCAACGACCTGCCCATCGAGCGCGGCGCGCTCGTGGTGCGGGTGGAGCCGCAGGGTCCCGGGGAGGCCGCGGGGATCAGGCCGGGCGACGTCATCACCGCCGTCGGCGACCGCGCGGTCAAGGACTTGCACCACTTCCATGAATTGCTCTTTCGGCGGAAGGTCGGCGAGACCGTGGAGGTGACGCTCTGGCGCGAGGGCCAGACGGTGACGGCGCGCGCGGTGCTCGGAGCCGAGCGGTGAGGCGCGCGGCCCTCGCCGCGATCCTCGCGGCCCTGCTGCCGGCGTTGTCCTCGGCGCCGGCGCGCGCGGACGACGAGGTCCTGATCGAGGCGCAGGGCGTGCGGCCGCCGGTGCTGCGGACGACGACCGCTCATCGGGTGACGTTCGTCAATCGCACGGGACGGCTCGTGCACATCGAGTTCACCGGCGACCCGGGCGAGCAC
>JACQCN010000179.1 GCA_016201575.1 Candidatus Rokuibacteriota bacterium
CCCGGCGGGGCGCGCCGGGTGACGCCGACGCCCGAGTTCGGCGAGCCGGCGACGCTCACTTCCGCCGCGCCCCGCCCCGTCCTTCGGCTCGCCGGGACCGGGCCGGTCGTGATCGCCCAGGTCGGGCCGCGCGACCTCGTCGGGCGCCGCGTGGTCGAGACGCAGGCCCTGGTCGGGGCCGGGACCAAGCAGGAGTCCGTGCAGCCCCTCGCCGTCGAGGCCGCGGGGGACATCAGCGCGGTGGGGATCGACGAGCGTGGCGACAACCTCTTCGTCGGGACCTCGCGGGGCGAAGTGATCCGCTACGAGGTGCGCGACCTCGAGACGCCCCGGCGCGCGGAGACGGTGACCGCGGCGGCGCCGGGCGCGGCGATCTCCGCGCTCGGCTTCCTGATCGGCGGGCGGACGCTGGTGGTGGGCGACTCCAGCGGCGCCGTGTCCACCTGGCAGGTCGTTGCCCCGGACGCCGGCGGCGCTCCCCGTCTCGTGCGTATGCACCGGTTCGAGGGACACGAGCGGGGCGTGATCGCCATCGCCGCGTCCCGGCGCGACAAGAGCTTCGTCACGACCGACGCCGGCGGCACGATCCGCCTCCACTACGGTACCTCGGGCCAGACGCTGCTCTCGCTCCACGCGCCGGCGGCGCTGCGTGCCGTCGCGATCGCGCCCAAAGCGGACGGCGTGATCGCGCTCGGCGGGGACGGCCGGATCGCGGACTGGACGGTCAGGAATCCCCATCCCGAGATCAGCCTCCGGACGCTCTTCGGCACGGTGTGGTACGAGGGGTATGCTCGGCCCGAGTACGTGTGGCAGTCGACAGGCGGCACCGACGACTTCGAGGCGAAGCTCAGCCTGACCCCCCTGATCTTCGGCACGCTCAAGGGCACCGTGTACGCGCTGCTATTCGCCGTCCCCCTCGCGCTGCTGGCCGCGCTCTACACGAGCGAGTTCATGCACCCGACGCTCAAGGGCTCCGTGAAGCCGGTGGTCGAGGTGATGGCGGCGCTGCCGAGCGTCGTCCTCGGCTTCCTGGCCGGGCTGTGGCTCGCGCCCCTCGTCGAGCGGATCGTCCCGGGCCTGGTCCTGCTGCCCCTCGTCGTCCCGCCACTCGTGCTCGCCGCCCTCCTGCTCTGGCGACGGGTGCCCTCGGCCCTTCGCGGGCGCGCGCGCTCGGGCACCGAGGTGCTCCTCGTCATTCCGGCGGTGGTCCTCGCCGCGGCCGCGGCCTTCGCCCTCGGCGGGCTCGTCGAGGCCCGGCTCCTCCACGGCGACTACCGGGGCTGGCTCCTCTCCGCCCTCGGGCTCACGTACGACCAGCGGAACTCGATCGTGGTGGGGATCGCCATGGGCTTCGCGGTCATCCCGATCATCTTCACGATCGCCGAGGACTCCTTCGCCAACGTGCCACAGCACCTGCGGGCCGGCTCGCTCGCCCTCGGCGCCACGCGGTGGCAGACCGCGCTGAAGGTCGTCCTGCCCACGGCCAGCCCGGGGATCTTCTCGGCGGTGATGATCGGGTTCGGCCGCGCCATCGGCGAGACGATGATCGTGCTCATGGCGACCGGGAACACGCCGGTGATGGACTGGAGCATCTTCAACGGCTTCCGCGCCCTGTCGGCCAACATCGCGGTCGAGCTGCCCGAGGCGCCCGAGGGCGGCACCCTCTTCCGCGTGCTGTTCCTCGCCGCGTTCCTGCTCTTCTGCCTCACGTTCGTCGTGAACACGGCGGCGGAGGTGGTGCGGCTCCGGCTGCGCCGGAGGTATCGCGACCTGTGACGTCGCTGAGGCGGCTCTGGCGCAGCGGCGAGCCCTTCGTCTGGCTGACGGGGGCCGCGCTCGCCGTCGCGCTGATCATGGTCGCCGGCCTCGTGCTGCTGATCGTGGTCAACGGCGCCGGGTTCTTCTGGCCGAAGCGGATCGTGCGCGTCACGCTCGACGACGGCCAGCGGCTGACGGGCCAGGTCACCCAGCGGGAGGCGATTCCCGCCGCGCCGGGCCGGTACCGGATCAAGCTGCGGGTCGCCAACCGGGATCTCTACGGGGCCGACTTCGTGTGGGTCGACGAGGCCCGGATCGTCGGGCGGGAGTACCCGGCCGGCGCCGCGCTCATCGAGCGCGTGGAATGGGGCCCTTTGATCGGCACCGTGGTGATGGTGCTGATCATGAGCGTCGTGGTCAGGCGCGGCGGCTGCGCCGGGAGATCCGGCGCGTGGAGAAGGGCGACATCGGCGCGATCAACTCCGCCCAGGAGCAGGTGCGGCTGCGGCTCAAGGGGCTCGAGCTGCGCGGGGTGAAGTCCGGCGACGCCGTCGACCGGCTCCGGCGCGAGATGACGGCCCAGCAGGACCGGTACGCGCTCCACGAGGGGCGGGTGGCCGAGCTGCGGGCGCAGCAGCGGTCCAGCGTCGTGGTAGCGGCCGACGGCGGCAAGCAGAAGGAGCTGCCGCTGGCCCAGGTGGTGGACGCCTACCGCCCGAACGCCATGGGCCCGGTCGCGAAGAGCCTCGCCTACGCGGGCAACGTCTGGGAGTTCGTCGCCGACGACCCCCGCGAGTCGAACACCGAGGGCGGCGTGTTCCCGGCGATCTTCGGCACCGTGATGATGGTGCTGATCATGAGCGTCGTGGTCACGCCCCTCGGCGTCCTCGCCGCCTTCTACCTGCGCGAGTACGCGAGGCAGGGGCCCTTCGTGAGCGCCGTCCGCATCGCCGTCAACAACCTCGCCGGCGTGCCTTCGATCGTGTTCGGGGTGTTCGGGGTCGCCTTCTTTATCTACGTCGTGGGCGGCACCCTCGACCGGCTCTTCTACCCGGGGGCGCTCCCGACCCCCACGTTCGGCACCGGGGGCATTCTCTGGGCGTCGCTGACGCTCGCCCTCCTGACCGTGCCGGTGGTCATCGTGGCCACGGAGGAGGGGCTGGCCGCGGTCCCGCGCGGCACGCGCGAGGCCTCGCTCGCGCTCGGGGCCACCAAGCTCGAGACCACGCTCCGCGTGGTGCTTCCCGCCGTCATGCCGTCGATCCTCACGGGGCTGATCCTGGCCATGGCCCGCGCCGCCGGCGAGGTCGCGCCGCTCATGATCACGGGCGTGGTCAAGCTCGCCCCCGCGCTCCCCATCGACTCGGCCTGGCCCTTCCTCCATCTCGACCGCAAGTTCATGCACCTCGGCTTCCACATCTACGACGTCGGGTTCCAGTCGCCCAACGTCGACGCCGCCCGCCCGATGGTGTTCGCCACGACGCTGCTGCTGCTGCTGATCGTCGTGCTCCTCAACCTCGCGGCGATGACGCTGCGCAACCGGCTGCGGCGGCGGTACGCCACGGGCGCGATCTAGGAGGAAACCATGGCCGTGGCCAACGTGCGGATCAGCGTGCCGAGCCGAGAGGCCGCCGGGCCGCCCATCAGCGAAGCGCCGATGGTGGAGATCGAGCACCTCTCGCTCTGGTACGGCTCGAAGCTGGCGCTCAAGGACATCACGATGTCCGTGCCCAAGCACCGGGTGACGGCGTTCATCGGCCCCTCGGGCTGCGGCAAGACGACGCTCCTGCGCTGCCTGAACCGCATGAACGACCTGGTCGACGGCGTGCGGATCGCCGGGACCATCCGGATCGGGGGGACCGACGTCTCCGACCCGGCGCTGGAGGTGACGGAGCTGCGCAAGCGGGTGGGCATGGTCTTCCAGAAGTCGAACCCGTTCCCGAAGTCGATCTTCGAGAACGTCGCCTACGGCCCGCGGATCCTCGGTGTCCGGAGCCGGTCGGACCTGGACGCGACCGTGGAGCGGAGCCTCCGTGCCGCCGCGCTCTGGGAGGAGGTCGCCGACCGGCTCGACGACAGCGCCCTCGGCCTGTCGGGCGGCCAGCAGCAGCGGCTCTGCATCGCGCGCGCCATCGCGGTGGAGCCGGACGTGCTGCTCATGGACGAGCCGTGCTCCGCGCTCGATCCGATCGCCACCGGCCGGATCGAGGAGCTGATGCTCGAGCTGAAGGCCAGCTACACGATCGTCATCGTCACCCACAACATGCAGCAGGCGGCCCGCGTGTCCGACTACACGGGGTTCATGCTGCTCGGCGAGCTAGTGGAATTCGGGCTCACCCGGGAGCTGTTCACCAACCCCCGCGACCCGCGCACGGAGGCCTACATCACGGGCCGGTTCGGGTAACGGTTGTGCGAGCCGCGGGACGTCGCGGGACTGGGGTCCCCGCCGTCCGAGGCGAGCCGGGTTAATGGTAGTGCGAGCCGGGGGACGTCGCGGGGCTGGGGTCCCCGCCTCTCCAGCAGACCCTGCTCGCGATGGGCGGCCTGGTCGAGGACCAGATCCGCGGCGCCATGCGCGCGCTGGTCGAGAGGGACGACCGCCTGGCCCAGGCGGTCATCGACCGCGACCGCGAGGTCAACTCGCTCGACGTCGAGGTCGACGAGAAGAGCGTCGAGCTGCTGGCGCTCTACCAGCCGACCGCCGGCGACCTCCGGTTCCTCACCACCGCCATGAAGATCGTCACCGACCTCGAGCGGATCGGCGACCAGGCGGTCAACATCGCCCAGCAGGCGCTCGAGCTGAACCCGGAGCCGCAGCTCAAGCCCTACATCGACCTGCCGCGGATGGCGGAGAAGGCGCAGCGCATGGTGAAGGAGAGCCTGGACGCCTTCGTCCACCGCGACACCGCGCTGGCCCGGCGGGTCTGCGCCGAGGACAGCGAGGTCGACTCCCTGAAGGAGCAGGTCTTCCGCGAGCTCCTGACCTACATGATGGCGGATCCCAAGACCATCCCCCGGGCGATCCGCCTGATCCTGATCTCCCGCTTCCTCGAGCGGGTGGCCGACCACGCGACGAACATCGCGGAGATGGTCGTGTACATGGTCGAGAGCAAGTTCGTGCGCCACGCGCTTCACTCGGAGGGGGGCTCCGCCCCCCTTCCGAACCTCCCCCCTGCAGACGGCGCCGGCTAAGCCGGCGCGCGAACAGTCCCTCCACATCCGCGCGGGGCTGCGTAAGCGAAACGTTCCGGGATCGTCATCGGCCCGTAATGCATCGCTGCTAGCGTCGTCGGGGGCGGACGTTCGGCACGCGGGCGCTCCACCCGTACTTCTATCTCTCCGCGGCACTGATGAAC
>JACQCN010000190.1 GCA_016201575.1 Candidatus Rokuibacteriota bacterium
CTAGCGTGCATTATTCGCGAACGGCGCCGGCGCGACCGGGCGGCGCAGGGGGCGGTCCCCGCGGGGCCGCGCGCAGTGGACCCCCCTCGTCCCGGCCGCCGCGCGCCGCCCGGCGTTCGGGCGACTGGGTGACGGAGCCGGACCCGCGGGGGCGGCGCCCTGCGCCAGGACCCGCCCGCCACACGCGACTACCGTTCGTGAATTATGCGGGCTAGCGGAGCTTCCCCGGGCGGGCGGCTCCCAGCTCCGCCTCCATGACGAGGGCGTCCTCGCCGGTGTCATAGTAATAGCCCTTGCGGCGGCCGATCACGTGAAATCCGAGCGCCTCGTAGAGGCCGAGGGCCTCGACGTTGGTCGGCCGCACCTCGAGGAAGGCCATGCGGAGGCCCCGGCGCCGGGCGTCGTCGAGGATCTCGGTCAGCATGGAGCGCGCGATGCCCTGCCGGCGCCACGCGCGCGCGACGGCGACGTTGGTGATGTGGATCTCCTCGCCGATCTCCCAGAGGCACAGGTAGCCGATGACCTCGCCGTCCACCCGGCCGGTCCAGCAGCGCGCCACCCGGTTCTGCTCGATCTCGTACTGGAAGGCCCCGCGCGACCAGGGGATCGAGAACGACTCGCGCTCGATCTCGACCACGCGGTCGAGATCCGCGCGGCGCATCAGCTCAAGCGATGGGGAGGCCACGGCGGCGCCGCAGCTCGGCCTCGGAGGGCCGGAGGTAGAGGGGCGCGAGGTCGGCGGCGGCGACGCCCTTGCCCGCGGCGAGCATGGCCCGCCCGAGCTGGGCCACGCACGCGGGCGACGGCAGGCGCCGGGCCGCGGGCGCCGGCCGCGCGAGCGGCGACTCGATCCTGGCCGCGCCGTCCCCGCAGAGGATCACGGGCTCGGTGAGGCGCCGCGCGAGGTCGGCGGGCGCCAGCGCGAGGTAGTCCCACTCGCGGCGGAACCCGTCGTCCGTCCACCGGAAGAGCGAGGCGTACACCTCACCCTTGCGGGCGTCGAGGACGGGGCAGACGGGCAGGCTCGCGAACGGGAGGCCCGCGGCGAGGGCGTCGAGCGTGGGCACGGGGGCGATGGCCAGCCCGAGCGCCATCCCCAGCCCCTTCGCCGTGCTGATCCCGATGCGCAAGCCCGTGAAGGACCCGGGGCCGATCGACACCGCGAGCCCGTCGAGGTCCGACGGCCGCCAGCCCGCATCCGCGAGCAGACGGTCGACGGCGGCCATCACGCGCTCGGAGTGGGTGACGCGGATGTTGAGCGTGTACTCGCCGACGATCGCGTCGCCGTCGGTGAGCGCGGCGCCCCCGGCGAGCGTCGAGGTTTCGACCGCCAAAAGCTTCACGGCACGGCCAGTTTAGCGCCTTTTGGGTCGTTGACAAGATGAGCGGGACACGATACTGCATCAGGAGCATGCCTCCTCGCGCGCCGCGGAGCCGGTTCACGCTCCCCGGGGCCGTCCTCACGGCGCTGGCGCTCGCCGTGCTCCTCGCCACGCCCGCGCTGGCCGGGCCGATCGTGTCCGGCATCGTGGTCGGCGGGGATCGCGGCGCGCTCGACGTCGACGTGATCGCGTCCGGGCCCCTCGGCTATCTGCTGAACGAGAGCGCCGAGCCCTTCACGCTGACCCTGATCTTCGCCGGCGCCCGCCTCGGCTTCCCCGACGAGCGCCGGACTTTCGAGGGCGGCGCGCTCACCGCGCTCCAGGTCCGCACCCTCACCCGCGACGGCGACACGCTGGTGCGCCTCGACCTCGCCTTCGGCCGCGAAGTTCCCTACACCGTCACCCGCGACGCCGCGCGCGTGAGGATCCGGGCGGAGGTCGGCGGGCGAAAGCCCGCGGTGGTGATTGGGGATCCGGGGGCGCGGCCGTCGCCGCCACCGGCCGCCGCGGCTCGACCTCGCGCGGGTGCGGCCATGCCTCCGAGTCAGCGGATCGCCGTTCTCAAGGGCGTGCGTCCGGAGACCTCCGAGGGGACGGCGCGCCTGATGCTCGACATCGACGGCAGCCCAGCCGTGAAGACGTTCGCGATGACTCGACCGGACCGGATAGTGGTGGACATCGAGAACGCTCGCCTGCCCGCCAGGGAGAGCGCCTTCACCGTGCACGGCGGGCTCATCCGTGGTATTCGCATGTCGCAGTGGACGGCGACGGTGGTGCGGGTCGTGTGCGACCTCAGCCGTCCCGTGGCGTTCCGCGTCGAGCCCGTCGCGGGCGGCCTGGTCGTCCATCTCGGCGAGGGCGTGCGATAATGCTGCGGACGGACATCGTGGGAGGAGTTGAATGACCGCTGTCACCCGGAAGGATCCCGCCGCCATGGACGCCGAGATCCGCGAGAAGATCCACCTCGAGATCCTGAAGCGCACGGGCGCCTACCACGCCAACGACCACATCCTGCTGCCGTCGAGCCAGCACACGAGCGAGTACATCGAGAAGACCCTCGTCACCACCGAGCCGTCCTTCATCGAGGGCCTGGGCGCGGTCATCGCCAAGCACTTCGCCCAGTGGCCGACCGACGTCGTCCTCTCTACGGGACCGGGCGCGCTCATCCTCTCGCACTGCGTGGCCCGCGCCCATCCCTCGCGCCCCGTCGTGGTCTACGGCACCAAGGGGATGGTCTCGGGACGCCGGCGCGTGACGCTGCCCGTGGAGTTCCAGCGCCTCATCCGGCCGGGGACGAAGGTCCTGCTGGTCGAGGACCTGATCAGCTCGGGCACCACCGTCAAGCTGCTGCTCGATCTGGTCGAGCATCTCGGCGGTCACGTGGTCGGGATCGGCTGCCTGTGGCGGCGGACGTCGGTGGACCTGCCCGGGCGCTCGGTGTTCAGCCTCGTGAATCGCGATTTCCCGACCTACGCGCCGGAAAGCTGCCCCCTCTGCAAGAAGGGGGTGCCGCTCAACCAGGAATTCGTCAAGCGGCGGCAGACCCGCCGCCCCTCCTCGGTCCAGGAACCCAGGCCAGCCGACGAGTAGCGGCAGCCGCGCCTCGCGCTGGCCCCCTTGTTCGAGCGCCGGCGCCGCCGGCGCAATCCGGTTCGGGGGGAGGCATCGGAGGGGGCCGCCGAGGCCCCCTCCGACTGACTCAGGCCACTTCCCAGAGCCCTTCCGCGGCCCCGGCCATGATGTAGGCCCGGCGGATCTTGTCGAGGTTGCCGGTGAACAGCAGGCCGATCCGCGCGAACGGCTCGAACACCGGCCCCTGGCCGCCGATCACGGGGAACGAGATCTTGGGCAGCCGCTCCCAGCGGGCCCGGAGCGAGTCCGTCACCGCGGTGAGCCGCGCGTAGAACTCGCCCTTCTCCTGCTCGGCGCGCTTCACGATCGGCGTGATCAGGCAGTCGATGGTCTCCAGGGCGCGGGAGGCGGCGTCGGAGGCGGCCTCGGCCAGCGGCACCACCGTCACGTCCAGCTCGCCGAGGAAGCGGCGCAGGAGCTGGCCGACCTTGTCCTGGAGCAGCACCTCCGGCAGCCCCACGCTCTTGAGCGCCCGCCGCCCGACCTGCTCGCACTCGGCGTAGATCTGCTCCTTCAGCCACTCCACGTGCCGCCGGTTGTCCTCGTCCTTCCACCACTCGCGCAGCATCTTCTTGCCCCAGTACCGGATCGTCGCGTAGTAGAGGTCGCCCTTCAGGAGCCGCTCCGCGATGCCGCTCCAGGAGTAGAACTTCTGCATCCCCCGGATGGCCCCCATCTGCAGCTCGTAGGGGCTCATCCGCCGCGGCTGGTGGACGACGTGGTGGCCGTCGTACATCGTCCAGTTGTCGCTGATCACGTACTTCTGCCCGCCGGCGTAGAGCGCGGCCCAGTCGGGCGAGCCCGGGATCGGCGTCATGATCATGAACTGCACGGAGTCGATGTCGTGCTGGCGGGCGAAGCGCCGGGTCTCCTCGATCGTCTCGACGTCATCCTCGTCCGAGCCCACCACGAACATCCCGTGGATCCCGATCTTGTGGTCGTGGAACCGGTCGATGGCGCGCTCGATCTTGGCCAGGTCCTGCTTCTTGTTGAAGAGCTTGAGCGTGCGCGGGTTGATCGACTCGAAGCCCACGTAGACGTTGAAGCAGTTCGAGTCGCGCATGAGCTGGAGCAGCTCGGGGTCGTCGACCGTCTCCGTCCGCACCTGGGCGCCCCACTGGGGCGTGAGGCCCCGCTCGATCATCCGCCGCAGCAGCTCCTTCACGCGCTTCTTGTTGGCGGTGAAGATGTCGTCGGCGAAGAACGTGTAGGCGCAGCTCTTGTGCACCGCGAGCTCCTCGAGCACCCGGTCGACGGAGTGCGTGCGGAACGCGTGGCCGTACATGCCGGGGACGGAGCAGAACGTGCACGAGAAGGGGCAGCCGCGGGAGGTGGCGATGGAGACCACGCCGCCGGGCTTCCACCCGGTGATGAGGTGGTAGTCGGCGATGGGGTTGACGTCGAGGTTCGGGATCTTCGGGCGCTCGGGATTGTGGACCACGCGCCCCGGCTCCCGGTAGGAGAGGTTCTGGATCTTCTCGAACCCGTCGCCGCGCTGGATCGCGTCGACCAGCTCCAGGAACGCGAACTCGCCCTCGCCGCGGACGACGTAGTCGGCGTGGGCCAGCGCCTCCTCGGGGAGGAAGCTCACGTGGGTCCCGCCCAGCACGGCAATGGCGCCCGCCTCCCGGACCTTGTCGGCGAGCCGGTAGGACTGGGGCGCGGTCGAGGTCAGCGCCGAGATGCCGACGAGATCGGCCGAGAGCACATCGTCCATGTCGATCGCGTGGATGTCCTCGATGTACACGCGGACGTCGTACCCCTTGTTCCGCATCATCGTACCGAGGAGCACCGAGCCCAGCCGGGGAATCGCGATGCGACTGTAGACGTGGAGGTGCGTCGACTTGGGTTCGACGAACACGAGCTTCTTGAGTGGCCGCTTCATCAATGAGCCCCCCGGGGTCCGATTGGTGGTGAGAGAGCGAAAGTGCGCACACACGCTAGCATTTGACCCTCGGCCCTGTCAATCCGCGTGCCAGGCATCCCGGACCCCTGTCCGCCCGCTCGCACCTCCCACATCTTGCGTGGAAGCCGGCCGCGGTCCCCCGTATATAGCATTTTTCTCTTGACAGGGTTTCAGCGTGTCTCTAGCATGCCGCTTCAGGACGACGCCTCACAATGAAGGGAGGTGACCCAGTGGCGAAAAAGAAGGCGGCGAAGAAAAAGAAGAAGTAGCTGCGGGTAGCGCCGGCTCCCGGCGCTCGGCCCTGTCGTTCTCATCGCGGCAGGGCCGACCCATCTCAGGAGACCATCCGGATCGACCCCGAACGTCGCGCCTGCACCCTCTGGTACTGCCGGGCGGTCCGGACGGTGGGCGCGGGGCGGGCCGCCACCTTCCTGAACGTCCAGCCCTTCGTGGCGCTCCTGCTGTCGTGGCTGATCCTGGACGAGCCCGTCCACGCTTACCACGTCGCCGGAGCCACGCGGGTCATCGCCGGGGCGTGGCTGACGACGCACCGCTGAGGCGGCTCACTTCGCCTTGACCAGGGGCTTCGGGCGCGGCGCGGGGGACGCCGAGGCGGCCGGCGGCGGCGACTTGGTCTTCTCGCCTTCCTTGAGCAGTCCCTTCACCTCGTCCATGAACTGGTTGATGTCCTTGAACTGCCGGTAGACGGAGGCGAAGCGCACGTAGGCGACCTGGTCGAGCCGCTGGAGGTGCTCCATGACGAGGTCGCCCAGCTCCAGGCTCGAGATCTCCTTCTCGGCGCGGTCGTGGAGCCGCGCCTCGATGTCGGCCACGACGTCGTCGACCGCCTGCACGCCCACCGAGCGCTTCTCGCAGGCCTTCAGGATGGAGCTGCGGAGCTTCTGGCGGTCGAACGGCTCGCGCCGGCCGTCGCGCTTGACGACGTGGGGCAGGACGTCCTCGATGTACTCGTAGCTGGTGTAGCGGCGGCGGCACTTGAGGCATTCCCGCCGGCGGCGGATGAACTCCCCGTCACGCCCCACCCGCGAGTCGACGACCCGATCCTCGGCATGGCCGCAGAACGGACATTTCATCGGACGCCTCCCGGGACTGCCGTCATCGCCGCCGCGCCTCGTAGAGCGGGAAGCGCGCCGTCAGCTCCTGCACGCCGCCCCGCACCGCCGCCGCCACCGCCGTGTTGTCGATGTCGGTCAGCACGCGATCGATCAGCGCGGCGATGGCCGCCATCTCCGGCTCCTTCATCCCGCGCGTCGTCACCGCCGGCGTGCCGATCCGGACCCCGCTCGTGACCATCGGGCTCCTGGTCTCGTACGGGATCGTGTTCATGTTCACCGTGATCCAGGCCCGGTCGAGCGCCTCCTGCGCCTGCTTGCCGGTCAGGCCCCGCGGCGAGAGGTCGACGAGCAGGAGGTGCGTGTCGGTGCCGCCCGAGACGAGCCGCCAGCCGCGGGCGAGCAGGGCGTCGGCGAGCGCCCGCGCGTTGCCCACCACCTGCCGCTGGTAGGCCCGCCACTCGGGCGTGAGCGCCTCCTTGAAGGCCACCGCCTTGGCCGCGATCACGTGCATCAGCGGCCCCCCCTGGACGCCCGGCATCACCGTCTTGTCGAGCGCCGCGGCGTGGGCCTGCCCGCACATCACCATGCCGCCCCGCGGGCCGCGGAGCGTCTTGTGCGTGGTCGTGGTGACGAAGTCGGCGATGCCGACGGGCGAGGGATGCAGCCCGGCGGCGACGAGGCCGGCCGGGTGCGCGATGTCGGCCATGAGCACGGCGCCCACCTCGCGCGCGATCTGCCCGAACGGCACGAAGTCGATCGCGCGCGGGAAGGCGGAGCCGCCGGCGATGACCAGCTTCGGGCGGTGCCGCCGCGCGAGGTCGCGCACCTCGTCGAGGTCGATGCGCTCCGTGTCCCTCCGCACGCCGTAGGGCACCACGCTGTAGAGCTTGCCCGAGTAGTTCACGGGGCTGCCGGCGGTGAGGTGCCCGCCGTGGGAGAGGTTCGGCCCGAGGACCGTGTCCCCGGGCTTCAGCACCGTGAAGTAGACGCCATGTTGGCCTGGGCGCCCGAGTGGGGCTGGACGTTGGCGTGCTCGGCGCCGAACAGCTCCCGGGCGCGGGCGATGGCCAGCGTCTCGGCCACGTCGACGACCTCGCAGCCGCCGTAGTAGCGGCGGCCCGGATAGCCCTCCGCGTACTTGTTGGTCATCACCGAGCCCATCGCCTCCAGCACCGCCTCGGAGACGAAGTTCTCCGACGCGATCAGCTCGAGGTTGCGGTTCTGCCGCTCGGCCTCGGCGCGCAGCGCCTTGGCGATCTCCGGATCGACCTGCTCCAGATGGATCACTCGCGTCCTTCCCGGGGCCGGCGCGCCCGCTCGAGCTCCGCGATCTTCTCGACCCGCCGCGCGTGGCGGCCGCCCGCGAACTCCGTCTCGAGCCAGGTCTTCAGGATCTCGACGGCGGTCTCGCGCGCGGTGAGGCGGGCGCCGAGGGCGAGGATGTTGGCGTCGTTGTGCTCGCGGCTCATGCGCGCGGTGAAGGTGTCGCCGCAGGCGGCCGCGCGGATTCCCGGCAGCTTGTTGGCGGTCATCGCCATGCCGATGCCCGTGCCGCACACGAGCACGCCGCGCTCGGCCTTGGCCGCGGCGACCGACTCCGCGACCTGGCCGGCGTAATCCGGATAGTCGACGGACTCCGGCGAATGCGTGCCGAAGTCGATCACCTGGTGGCCGTGCTCGATGAGCCAGGCCTTGAGGTCTTCCTTGAGCGTGAAGCCCGCGTGATCGGCGCCGAGGGCGATGACCGACATACGCGCTACACCATACATGTAGCGGCTTTCCGGTGTCAAGCTGCCAACATCTAGTATTTACTCGGAGGGGGGCTCCCGCCCCCCCTTCCGAACCTCCCCCCTTCGGATTGCGCCGGCCAAGCCGGC
>JACQCN010000191.1 GCA_016201575.1 Candidatus Rokuibacteriota bacterium
ATCGAGCACGGTGATCCGAGCGCCGTCGTGTCCGAGGTCGGGCTGGCCGGCGGCCACCCTCTCTGCGTCCAGGCGCTCGACCTCTTCGCCTCGATCTACGGCGCCGAGGCGGGCAACCTTGCCCTCAAGGCGCTGGCGGCGGGGGGCGTCTTTGTCGGCGGCGGGATCGCGCCGAAGATCCGCGCGAAGCTCGCCGACGGGACGTTCGTCGCCGCGTTCGGCGACAAGGGGCGGCTCGCGGACCTGATGGCGTCGATCCCGGTGTCGCTCGTGCTCGAGCCACGCGCGGCGCTGCTCGGCGCCGCGCACGTGACCCAAGGCCTCCTGCAGGCAGGGCGATGATGTCGACGGGAACGAGGAGCACGTATCTCAAAGGGCCCGTAGAAGTACTGCGCCAAACGCACACGTAGTCGCGGTGAGCCTTCTGATCGTCGACGACGGAGGTAGGGCATGGACCGCTACGACCTTCTCGTGATCGGCGGGGGCGCGGCCGGCATCAACGCGCTCAAGCAGGGTTTGAAGCTGGGTGCGCGCGTCGCGCTGATCGACTCGGGGCCGCTCGGGGGGGCCTGCATCAACCGGGGGTGAATCCCAAAAAAGACCTTGGTAAGGTCTGCGCGAATTCATCAGCTGGTCAAACAGGCGGCCCTCTTCGGTACGAAGACCGGCGAGGTGACGCTCGACTGGGACGCGGTCGTTCGCCGCCAGCACGAGATCGTCCGCGAGCTCCAGCCGCCGCCTGCCGCGTTCGAGCGCTCGGGGGCCAGGGTCTACCTCGCCGGCGCGCGCTTCGTGGACGCCCATACCGTCCAGGTGAACGGCGCGAGCGTCCAGGGCGAGAAGATCGTCGTCGCCGCCGGCTCGGAGCCCGTGGTGCCGGCGGTTGCGGGGCGCGACCTCGCGATCACCTCCGACGATATCCTCTTCCTGCCGATGTTCCCCGAGAGCCTGGTGCTGGTCGGCGCCGGCGTCATCGGGCTCGAGATGGCGAGTGCCTTCGCCGACCTCGGCTCGCGCGTGACCGTGATCGGCCGCGACCCCGAGATCCTTCCCGCGCTCGACCGCGACGTTGCCGCCTACATCCGGACGATCCTCGAGGGCCGCGGCGTGATCTTCCACCTCGGCGCGTCACTCGAGCGCCTCTCGGGCACCCCCGGCGCGGTGACGGCCCACGTGAAGCAGGACGGGCGTGAGCTCGCGGTCACCGCGGCGCAGGTCTGTCTCGCGGTCGGCCGGCGCTACAACCCGGCGCGCCTGGGCACCGACGCGCTCGGCCTGGTGATGGGGCCGCTCGGCCTCCGCGTGAGCGAGCATCTCAGGACGTCGCTCCCGCACATCTACGCGGCGGGCGACGCGGCGGGCAACCAGCAACTGACGCCGACGGCGGCCTACGAGGGGAGGCTCGCCGCGCTGAACGCGCTCGAGGGAGACGTCGCCCGAGTGGACTACGGCGCCGTCCCGCAGACGATCTTCACCACCCCCGAGGTCGGCCGGGTCGGCCTCACCCACGCCGAGGCGCTCGCCCGCGGGGTGAAGTGCCACGTCGCCACGCACGACATGCGTGGCGCGTCCAACGGGCGGGCCACGGGTGAGAACGCGGGCTACCTCAAGCTCGTGTTCGACGGGGCGACGGAGAAGCTGCTCGGCGTCCAGATGGTTTCCTACGCCGCCGCCGAGCTCATCCAGCTCGCGGCCCTGGCCATCAGGACCGGCGCCGACGCGCACCTCCTGTCGAGCCAGCTCTCGATCCATCCGAGCCACGGCGAGCGGTTGATCAAGGTGTTCGGCCACGACCACCACGAGGTCTGCGAGCCTGAGTAGGCCGCGGGTCCGCGCCGACCGGCCCGAGGAGTGTGCCGAATGGCGGAACGACGCACGGCGACGACCCGCGAAGCGCTGAGGCTCGGAGAGGCGCGGGAGCGGACCGCCCATTGGAAGCGCTGGGGCCCGTACCTGTCCGAGCGGCAGTGGGGCACGGTCCGCGAGGACTACAGCGCTGAGGGGACGGCCTGGGAGTACGTTCCGCACGACCACGCGCGCTCGCGCGCCTATCGGTGGGGCGAGGACGGCCTGGCCGGGATCTCGGACAACCATCAGCGGCTCTGCTTCGCGCTGGCGCTCTGGAACGGTCGGGATCCGATCCTCAAGGAGCGCCTCTTCGGCCTCACCAACCGTGAGGGCAATCACGGCGAAGACGTCAAGGAGTGCTACTTCTACCTCGACGCCACGCCCACCCACAGCTACATGAAGTACCTCTACAAGTACCCGCAGGCGGCGTTTCCCTACGCGCAGCTCGTGGAGGAAAACGGCCGGCGCGACCGGCGGGCGCCCGAATACGAGCTGCTCGACACCGGCGTCTTCGATGGGAACCGCTACTTCGACGTCGTGGTCGAGTACGCGAAGGCGGCGACCGACGACATCCTGATCCGCATCACCGCGAGCAATCGCGGTCCCGAGGCCGCCCAGCTCCACCTCCTGCCGACGCTGTGGTTCCGGAACACCTGGGCGTGGGCCCCGGGTAGTCCGCGCCCCACGCTGCGCGCCGCCGGAGCCAGTACGACCGCGCCGGTGATCGAGGCCGACCACGAAACCCTCGGCCGGCGGTGGCTGGTGTGCGAGGGATCGCCGGCGCTGCTCTTCACCGAGAACGAGACGAACTTCCAGCGGCTCTTCGGCGCGGCGAACCGGGGGCCGTTCGTCAAGGACGGGATCAATGACTGGCTGGTCGTCGGGCGGCGGGCCGCGGTCAACCCCGCCCGGGCCGGGACGAAGGCGGCCGCGCACTACGGGCTCACGCTCGCGGCGGGGGCCTCGGTCACCGTGAAGCTCCGGCTGGCCGATGCGCCGCCGGCCGCCGGCGCGCTGGGGCGATCATTCGATCAGGTCTTCACCCAACGGGTCCGCGAGGCCGATGAATTCTACGCCACGGTGATCCCGGCATCGTTGTCTGCCGACGCCAAGGCGGTCACCCGCCAGGCCCTGGCCGGGCTCCTGTGGAGCAAACAGTTCTACCACTACGAGGTCGCGCGATGGCTGACGGGAGATCCGGCCGGGCCCCCGCCACCACCCGAGCGCCGGCAGGGCCGCAACCACGAGTGGCTGCACCTCTACAACGAAGACGTGGTCTCCATGCCCGACAAGTGGGAGTACCCGTGGTACGCCGCGTGGGACCTGGCCTTCCACTGCGTCCCGCTGACGCTGGTGGACCCCGACTTCGCCAAGGGACAGCTCATCCTGCTGCTGCGCGAGTGGTACATGCACCCGAACGGCCAGCTTCCCGCCTACGAGTGGGCGTTCGGCGACGTCAACCCGCCGGTGCACGCCTGGGCCGCCTGGCAGGTCTATCGGCTCGATCGCGAACGCACGGGTCGGGCTGATCGGCTGTTCCTCGAGCGCGTCTTTCACAAGCTCCTGCTGAATTTCACGTGGTGGGTGAACCGCAAAGATCCGCTCGGGCTCAACGTGTTCCAGGGGGGCTTTCTCGGCCTCGACAACGTCGGCGTCTTCGACCGGAGCGCGCCGCTGCCCCTCGGCGGGCGCCTGGAACAGTCCGACGGCACCGCCTGGATGGCCATGTACAGCCTCAACATGCTGGCCATTGCGCTCGAGCTCGCGGGGGAGAACCCTGCCTACGAGGACGTGGCCTCGAAGTTCTTCGAGCACTTCGTGTACATCGCCCACGCCATGGACCACCGGGGCGGGATGGAGGTGCCGCTGTGGGACGACGAGGAGGGCTTCTATTACGACGTCCTCTGCCTGCCGGACGGACGCTGCGTGAAGCTCCGCGTGCGATCCCTGGTCGGCTTGATTCCGCTCTTCGCCGCCGCGACGCTCGAGCCGGCGATCGTCGACCGGCTGCCGGGCTTCAAGCGCCGGATGCAGTGGTTCATCGACAACCGCCCGGAGTTCCGCGAGCACGTCGAGCTCGAGGAAACGGCCAGCGGCACCCGCCGCCTGCTCTCGCTGGTCACGCGGGAGCAGCTGCCGCGGGTGCTCAAGTTCATGCTCGACGAAGCCGAATTCCTGTCGCCGTGCGGCGTCCGCAGCGTGTCCCGCGTCCACCGCGACCATCCCTACGCGCTCGCGTTGGACGGCGTCGAGCATCGGGTGGACTACGAGCCGGGCGAGTCGACCACCGAGCAGTTCGGCGGCAACTCCACCTGGCGCGGCCCCGTCTGGTTCCCGGTGAACTTTCTGCTG
>JACQCN010000192.1 GCA_016201575.1 Candidatus Rokuibacteriota bacterium
AGGCGCGCCCGCACTTCATCTTCAGCGTCCCGCGCGTGTACGAGAAGGTGTACGCGAGGATCCTCGCCGGCGTGGAGGCCGGCTCGCCGCTCAAGAAGATGATCTTCAACTGGGCCCTCAAGGTCGGCCGCGAGGTGAGCCGCCTCCAGCAACAGGGGAGGCCGATCCCGCCCGCGCTGGCGCTCAAGCGCCGGATCGCCCACAAGCTCGTCTTCTCGAAGCTCCACGCCGCGCTCGGCGGGCGCCTCCGCTTCGCGGGCTCCGGCGGCGCGCCCCTCGCGCGGGAGATCGCCGAGTTCTTCCACGCCGCGGGCATCCTGCTGATCGAGGGCTACGGGCTCACCGAGACCTGCCCGATCCTCACGTCCAACCGGCTCGAGCGCTTCAAGTTCGGCTCCGTCGGGGTGCCGGTGTCGGGGGTCGAGCTGAAGATCGCGCCCGACGGCGAGATCCTCGCCCGCGGGCCCAACGTCGCCCGGCGCGGCTACTTCAAGCAGCCCGACGCCACCGCCGCCGCCTTCGACGCCGAGGGCTGGTTCCACACGGGCGACGTCGGCCGGTTGGACGAGGAGGGCTTCCTCTACATCACCGACCGCAAGAAGGACATCATCGTCACCTCGGGGGGGATGAACATCGCCCCGCAGAACATCGAGAACGCGCTCAAGACGGACCCGTTCGTCAGCCAGGCCGTGGTCCACGGCGACAAGCGGCCGTACCCGGTGGCGCTGATCACGCTCAACCCCGAGGAGCTGGCCAAGTTCGCCCGGGCCCAGGGCCTGCTGGTGTCCGACCCGGCGCTCCTCGTCAAGCATCCGGCGGTCGTGGAGCGCGTGGGGCGGATCGTGGAGGAGAGGAACGTCGACCTGCCCTCGTACGCGAAGATCAAGAAGTTCGCGATCCTGCCCGCCGACTTCACCCAGGAGAACGGGCAGCTCACGCCCACGCTCAAGGTCAAGCGGCGGGTCATCGCCGAGCACTACCGCGACACGCTCGCGGCCCTCTACCGATGACGCCGCTCGCCGGCGCCGTCGCCGTCGTCACCGGCGCCAGCCGGGGCATCGGGCGGGCGATCGCGCTCGCCTACGCCGAGGCCGGGGCGGACCTCGCGCTGGCCGCGCGCTCCAAGCCCGACCTCGAGGAGACGGCGCGCCTCGCGCAGCAGCGCGGGCGGCGCGCGATCGTGGTGCCCACCGACGTGACGGTCTACGCCGAGGTCGAGGCCCTCGTCGAGCGGGCGGTTTCGGAGCTCGGGCGGCTCGACGTCGTGGTGAACAACTCCGGGGTGGCGAAGGTGGCGCCGCTGGCCGAGGCGAGCGTCGAGGACTGGCGCTGGATGCTCGACACGAACCTCACCGGCGTCTTCAACGGCTGCCGGGCGGCGGCCCCGCACCTCATCCGCCAGAAGCGCGGGAAGGTCGTCAACGTGGCGTCCGTCCTCGGCGCGGTCGGACTGCCGGGGTACGCCATCTACTCCGCGACCAAGGGCGGCGTGATCGCGCTCACGCGGACGCTCGGCGTCGAGTGGGCGCGGCACAACATCCAGGTGAACGCCATCGCCCCGGGCTGGTTCGCCACCGACATGACCCATCTCGCGTTCGCCGACTCCCGGACCAGCGAGCGCCTGACCCGCGACATCCCCATGCGCCGGATCGGCCGGCCCGAGGAGATCGGCCCGCTGGCCGTCTACCTCGCGTCGGCGGCGTCCGACTTCATGACCGGGCAGACGGTGTTCCTCGACGGCGGGCACTCGGCCGCATGAAGGCCGCCGTCCTGCGCGCGCCCCGCGACCTCCGGATCGAGCAGAGCGATCCACCGGTGCTCGCGCCCGACTCGGTCCGGGTGCGGGTGTCGATCGCGGGCCTCTGCGGCACCGACTACCGGATCTGGTCGGGCGACCGGCCGGTGCGCTACCCGCGCATCATGGGCCACGAGTTCGTCGGCGTGGTGGAGGCGGTGGGCGCGGCCGTCACCACGGTCCGTCCCGGCGACCGCGTGGCGGTGGAGCCGAACTACTCGTGCGGCGTCTGCCCGCTCTGCCGGGAGGGGAACCGCAACCTCTGCCTCGCGCGGGTCGCCGTCGGCATCGACGTCGACGGGTGCTTCGCGCAGTCGGCCAGCGTCCCCGCCCGCTGCTGCCGGCCCGTGCCCGCGGGCGCCTCGGACGAGCAGCTCCTCCTGACCGAGCCGCTCGCCGTCGTCGTGCGCGCCGTCTCGCGGGGCACGCCGCGCCCGGGCGAGCGCGCGGCGGTGCTCGGTGTCGGCACCCTCGGGCTCCTCGCGCTCCAGGTCCTGCGCGTGCGCGGCGCGCGCGTGCTCGCGCTCGGGCGCACGACCAAGCGGTTCGACCTGGCGCGGGAGCTCGGCGCGGAGGCCACACACCGGATCGGCGACGGCGACCTTGGCGCCGTGGGGCGCGCCTTCTCGGGCCGCGAGGGTGTCGACCTCGTCGTCGAGACGGCGGGCACCGCGGAGGCGGTGGCGCACGCGCTCGAGCTGGTGCGCCCGGGCGGGCGGGTCGTCCTCACCGGGCTCCCCCACGAGCCCACGAGCGTGAGCTTCTTCGGCGTGGTGCGCCGCGAGGTGACGATCCTCGGCTCGATGATCTACCAGGACGAGTTCCCGGAAGCGATGCGGCTGCTCGCCGCCGGCCAGGTCCGGACGCAGGCCCTCGTCACGCACCGCTTCGCCCTCGACGCGCTCGACGCGGCGTTCGCGGCGCACCGGGATCCCGCGTCGATCAAGGTCGCGGTCGTGCCCTGAGCCATCCTGGCCGGGCGGGCCCACTCTGACACGCGCGCCCGGCCACCGCGCCCAGCCGGAGCCCCGCGTGCTTCCCAAGTGCGGACTCGAGGTACGCCTTCATCCAGAAGCCGTTCAGGCCGCGGGAGCTCGCCCGGAGGGTTCGCGAGGTCCTCGACGGCTCGCCCCCCAGCGGATAAGATGCTGGCCGGCCGCCGGCCGGGCCCGGCCGGCGGCACTTTCGAGCCGAGGGTGCGCGAGCCATGCCCTACGCGCTGATCAACAAGATCCGGATGCACTACGAGGTCTACGGCCACGGAGACCCGGTCCTGATGATCAACGGGCTGTCGGCGCCGGCCGTCGGCTGGCTCCTGCAGGTGCGGGACCTTGCCGAGAAGTTCCAGGTCGTCACCCTGGACAACCGGGGCGTCGGCGAGACGGACCTGCCCCCCGAGCCCGTCTACACCACGCCCCAGATGGCCGATGACGCCGCGGCCTTGCTGCGGCACTTAAAGATCAAGCGCGCGCACGTGGTGGGCGCCTCGATGGGCGGGACGACCGCCCAGGAGCTGGCCCTCCGCCACTCCCGGCTCGTGCGCAGCCTCACGCTGGCCTGCACGTGGGCGAACGCCGACGGGCGCTTCCTCCACACGATCCAGTCGTGGATGTCGCTCGTCTCCCGCGTGCCCGTCGAGGAGCGCTACCGCCACGTCCTCTACCCGTGGCTCTTCACGCCGGCCTTCCTGGCCGACAAGGCCAAGGTGGAGACGGCGCTCCAGCGCGCGCTTGCCTACCCGCACCAGACCAAGGCCGGGGCCATCGAGCGACAGGGGCGGGGAATCCTCGACTGGAACGGCACGCGCGTGAAGCGGCTCGGGACGATCCGGGTACCGACGCTGGTGCTCGTCGGCGCCGACGACATCCTCACGCCGCCCACGTTCTCGCGCGCGCTGGTGAAGCTGATCCGCGGCGCCCGGCTCCAGATCCTGCCCGGCGGCCACGCCTTCTTCCTCGAGCACGCGGAGCAGTTCAACCGCGCCGTCGTCGCCTTCCTGAAGGGCGTCCGCGCGAAGTAGCCGCCTACCCCTCGATCGAGTCCGCCCGCCGCGGCGCGCCCCCGTGCTCGGCGTGGTCGTCCTCGATCGTCCACACGCGGGGCCCGAACCGCAGGCGGCGCTGGAGCAGCCGCACCGACCACACGCCGAGCCACGCGCCGATCACGAGCGAGAGGCTCGGGTCGACCCAGTGCCAGGCGAACAGCTTGATGGCGAGCGCGCCGCCGAGACCCGCGACGGTGAGCGCGCCGTCGGACAGCTCGTGGGCGAGGGCGGCGCGGAACGACCAGTGCGTCTCCGCCGGGTCCTTGAAAAGGTACGCTGACGCCATGTTGGCGGCCAGGCCCAGCAGGGCGAGCAGCATGAACGCCGGGTCGGGCGGCTCGTCGGGCATCGACAGGAGGTCGCGGACGGAGGCGACCGTGATGCCGATGGCGATGAGCAGAACGAGCGTCAGCACCGCGATGGTGGCGAGGTCCTCGATGCGCTCGTGGGCGGCGGGCCCGAAGTCGCCGTGCGCGTGCCGGTAGGAGATGGGGATCAGGAGCACGCCGAAGATGCCGAGATGGGCGACGAGGTGCACGGCGTCCGCGGCGAGGAACAGGCTGCCGCCCCGCCAGGAGCCGGCCAGCTCCACGCCTGCCGCGACGAGGGTGATGGCGAGCGCGGTCAGCACCGTCCGGGGCGGGATGTGGGAGTGCGCGTGGCGGTGCATGGGCGGCGTGCGC